>JBBRCW010000139.1:0-16992 GCA_038204535.1 Chitinophagales bacterium
CGAAGTGTAGTGAGCTTTTTACCCATTATATCATAAATATTAATCGTGATCTTTCCTGAAGAAGGATTGTCGATACTAATATTGGCAACCTTACGCGTTGGATTTGGATAAACTGATGCCGAAAAGTTTTTACCACCAACGTTAATAAAGGCCACATTGGTATAGTAAAACTCCCTGTTTTTATTTACCAGCTTTATCCTATACTGATATCGGTTTCCGGAAACTATTGAAATATCATTGTAAACATAATTTCGGTTATTGCTGCCTGTTCCGGCTGCTTTAACCCTTCCTATTGTTGTAAAGTTAATTTCGCTTGTTCCCTTCCGCTCAATCTCAAAATAATCCGCATTAATCTCATTAAAAGTTTTCCACTGCAGATTTACGGTTTGCGATTTTAGTGCAGCGTTTAACGAACCCAGCGAATTGGGCAAAATGGTTCCACCCAAAACAAATGAGGAAGTTGAATTTCGTGCATTGGATCCTTCGTTTTCCCTGATGGGATCAGCAGGTGTAGTTAAGGCGTTGGCAACATTCGCTATCTCGGTGCGGTTTTGAAGAATATAAATGTCATCCATATACCAGCCTTCGTTTGGTATGGTGGTACCTACGTCACATGTAAACCTGAAACGGATGTAAATATTTTTACCTGCATATTCATCTAACTGAGCTATTGAAACAACATATCCAGGCGAGGTTCCGCTGAAAGCCGCAAGATTTGAAGGGCCTATTGCCGGGTTATTTGTAGTGGTGATGATATCGTTGTAACCACCTCTGACAAACTTGGTGGGTGGTATATATGTCCATTGAACATTGTCCTCAGACACTTCCAGCACACCACCATCATATTTAGGCTCAGTTGAATATTTGTGTATGAATACTAACTCAGCATTTGTGGGAATATTCAGTGATGTAGCTGAGCGTAAATTGGTATTGGTATTTTCTCCATTGGGAGCAAACCAATACTTTGAGCCACTGTAAGCCTTTGTGGCATCTGTTGTATAAGTCCATTGGGTGGTAGTAGGAGGCGCTATTAGCGGATCAACAATCCAGTTTGCAGTTCCATTTTCCTGGTCATCAGAAAAAACTTCCACAGATGATCCAGGTGTGTTAACGGTAGTATTTAAGGTAAATGTTTTGGTTTGATTGGCACCCAGGTCTATTGTCCATTTAACAACATTCCCCTCCAGTGCACCTCCATCGGAAGCTGAATTAAAAATTAAGGTTGCAGGAAGCGTATCAGTCACCAATACATTAGAGACTGGTACTGCATATTTGTTGGTAACCTCAATAGAATATTGTGCAACTGAACCATTTACCAATTTTACCGGGCCATTCTTTACAATTTTCACACGTTTTTGATTCGAATTGCATGTAAGAGGAACATCATAAGCTTCCACTTCATCCCCCACCCCATCGGTGTTTGATTTGGCTGAAGCACCTAATCCGCGTTTTGCAAAAGCATCCCAGATCATGCAGGCATGCTGTGCTCCATATAATAAAGTATCAGCTTTTAATATTGCATTACGCTGCCGCTCAAATGTGGGCCTTGTGCCCTGTAATTTTATTCCCTCAAGAATAAGCCTCATGGCTATATTGTTGCCCTTTGCAGTTGCGGGGGGATTATTGGCTACCGGCGCGGCACCATTGTATACATCATCGCTCATGCCATATTGGTCTATGAATTTCTGCAGCATTTCATACATCATGGTACACCATATATATCCAACACCATGTGGTATTGTTATTTCACCCCCTTTACCGATATCCTTAAAGGTTGAAGCATTTACAGAAAAATTCACGCTGTACGGTGTTGGACGGATGCCCCGGCCATTAGCTGGCTGATATGTAACATAATTACCAATAGAACGAACAGGTAATACGCCATTGGGGTGACCGGTTGCTGTTGCCGTAAGGTCATTGGCACCCATTGTCATGTACAAAGCCATGAAATCGCTCCATCCTTCGCCGCCCTGCTCACTGCCACCTAATGGTCCCAAAGTATTTGGTGCGGTAAGGCGGGTAGAAATTCCATGTCCGTATTCATGCGCAATTACACCGTTATCTAAATCACCGTCACGTTTAGGCGCTGGCGGGTTGTCTCTTTTCAGAGATCCTGTAATCGATGCGCCATTTCTTAATTGTTCCAGCAATACATCCCCATCCGCTTTACTCATCATGACGGCTGGAATTGTGATCAAATTGCCAGGCGCATCAGCTCCACCCATAGCAATCGGAGGTCCATCCACATTGTTGATGATAATTACGCCTGCAGCTCCGCCTTGTTGTGCACCCAATACTTTTTCAACAAAGGAGCAGCTTCCCCGCCTGATCAACACAATCTTGTCGGTTACATCGTTGCCAGGTGGCAGTGCAATACTTTGCTGGCCGGTACTGCACCCTTCCTCGTCGGTGCCCACAATAGATAATGGATTCTTTTGAACGATAACAAAAGGTTTGTTTTCCCGGGGATTGGTAAAAAGATTGGTATTTGCCGCCGGACTGGTGTTGAAAGAACCTTGAAGGGCAATATATTTTTTGCCGGCAGGTGGAATACCGCTTGAAGATTGAATAACCCTGACCAGCGAATCAGGAAACGCCGCAGTCCAAAGATACATTTGCATTTGTCCGGGGGTGCCATCCGGCGTGGTCAGAAAGTTGGCATTATTTGTTCCGCCTCCATCCTGGGCCTGGGCCAAAACAGCGTCATTGGCTGTTCCCCCTGTTTTAGTACCGGTTGAAAAAGTATGGCTATCCTGAAAGTTACCTGCCGCCTCTGTAAAACCCAGGTTATAAAACACATCGTGCATTAAGTTGTTCCAGTAAAACAAGTTTACAATGGCACCATTCTGATATGCTGGAGGCTCGCCGGCAAGGTTAACAGGATAGTCGAATATAAATGGCTCATTTAATGGAGGAGTACCGCCGGGACCATTGTTGGCATAGGCGGTTCGGGTAGGATCTGCACTGGGAAGACCCCCTAAAGGGCCTGGGGAGGGATCCTGAAAAGCCCACACATTATTGCCCCTGGCATATTGATAGGTAGTTGCATTGGCAACTTTATGCCAGCCATCGGGCGAAGCGTTGACGTCACCACTTTTACTACCTAATTGGTGAAGTGCAGCTTGTTCAACTGTATCGCCAGGGCTTTCCAAAGGCAAATCATAAACTCGGTACTTATTATCGGGAACTGTAGTATTTTCGAAAAAACGTTCAAATTTTTCTACATTTTTAGCTTGATTATTTTCGGTAAATACATGATGATGCGCAGCATGATCCTGAATGCCGGCATCTGTAACCCCACTGCCGAAGTCGCAATGAAGTATTAAATCCGTTTTTTCAAGAATTTTGCCATTTGCGGCATCTATATAGGCAACCCAAAAATGTTTTTTGCCCGATTCCATCATCTGCACTTCCCAGGCCGGATGAATCGTTTTTAAACGCTCATTAGTATAATATACCAACCGAACAGGTATATCAAAAATGGGCGAAGTACTTCGTTGATATATAGTAATCTGTTCAGTGCCCGTAGCAGCCTGCTTTATTGCCGGCACCGAAGCTTTGCCACGCTCCACTTCATTCATTAAAGCTTGAACAGCTGCCGAAGAAGTAACATTTACTGTTAATGGCTTAACTGCGTAGGATGAAATAGGAACCAGGTTGTTGGCATCGTAAACAAAATTTCCTTTTGTGTGTAGCGAAAAATTGGAATTGGTTAAACTTAAACCATTTATTTTTTGCGTAGCATATACATGTTCTATACCGGTGGATGGATCTTTATATTCGTAAGTGACTTCCAGATCCTTAAAATCAGCAGCCTTAACGCCCAACTTTTCGATGTTGGAACTGATGTAATTTTTTAAATGGTCTGATGTGTTTAGTTTCTGAGCATAATTTTTTTGAATGGTTAAAATAAAAAGTAGCAGGTACACTGCATTCATAACAATGCAAGAACGGATTGATAGAGGTTTCATGGTTGTGTTTTAATATGAAGGATTAATCACATTGGCCTCTCATAGGATGATAAGCAAAAAGGCGTTTTAATAGGAAAATTAGAAATACGATAATTTTAAGGATACGGACTACTGCAGTGTTAATAATTGCTTAAAAATCGTGCCAATATTGTAAATAATTACTAAAATTATTAATATTGAATACGAAATAAATCGTACTAATGAAAAAGCAATTGAAGCCAACAGAAGGCGAACTGGAAATCTTACAAATTTTGTGGAATAATGGCAATTCCACTGTAAGGGAGGTGCATGAAACAATACTAAAAACCAAGGATGCGGGATATACTACCACCCTTAAATTAATGCAGATCATGTTTGAGAAAGGCCTGGTAAAAAGGGACGATTCTGCAAAGACGCATATTTATATGGCTAACATTAGCCGCGAAAAGACACAGAACCAATTTTTAGGTAAAATGATCCATGGTCTTTTTGGTGGTTCCTCTACTCAGTTGGTAATGCAAGCCCTGGGAAACCATCAACCAAATAAGGAAGAGCTGGATGAAATTCAAAACCTGCTTGATAATCTAAAAAAGCAATAGCATGTTTCAAATTACCCAAACTGCATTTTTACAGGCCTTGGGATACGCGATAATAAATAGCCTATGGCAGTTTGCTTTGCTGTGGATTATTTACCTGCTTATAAATTCAGCAGGTGTTTTACGTCCAAAAACGAAATATTCACTGGGGTTATTTTTAGAAATTACCGGGTTTACCTGGTTTTTAATGACGATCGTATTTTACTATCAGCAGTTGCATGATCATGGAAAGCTGGTTCCCTTTTTTGATAATCCGGGTTCTCTTGATCCAATATTAAATAATGCCTCTTTTGGAAGTTTCCTCGCCTTAGCCTTTGCAAAAGCAGAGATGTTTCTCCCGTTCCTATCTATCGCCTATCTTTTACTGCTAATTTTTTTCGGTTTTAAATGGCTGCAGGCATTTAAAACGACAGCAACACTTCAAAAATCAGGATTAGAAAAAATAGATGCCGGATTGCGAATATTTACTGAAAGGGTTTGTTTACAAATGGGTATTCGCCGGCCGGTAAAAATTTACCTGTCTAATTTAGTGACCAGCCCAATTACTGCAGGTTATTTAAAACCCGTCATTTTGCTTCCATTCGCCGCAGTCAATTTTCTTACAACCGACCAGCTGGAAGCAGTAATACTGCATGAGATCGCCCATATTAAAAGATATGATTACCTGGTAAACCTTATTCAAACATTAGCGGAAGTTGCCCTCTTTTTCAATCCTTTTATGCAGTTAATGAGCCGTCATATTAAAAGAGAAAGGGAAAATAGTTGTGATGACTGGGTGCTTCAATACGAATATAACGCCTCCTCCTACGCATATGCACTGGTCAAACTGGCATCGGTTCAAATGCCTGCAGATACGGGCCTAGCCCTGCGAATAGTTGATAAGAAACATTCTCTATTGATAAGAGTAAAACGAATGATCGAAAAACAAGACCGGTCCTATAATTATCGAAACCAATTAGTGTCGTTACTTGGTTTGGCCGCATCATTTGCCGTTGTAGCCTGGTACACACCCAAAGCGTATTTATCAGCAAATTCCGTAGATCAAAAAAACGATCCGCAACAAACCGAACAGAAAAGGTTAACAGAAGTGGCAGACAATCCATTATTCAACCCGGCTTACTTTTTAAATAAAACCACCCGGCAAAAATTGTCTGCTCAAATTTCTATTGCCACTGCGTCCATAGAAACTCCGGCTTTTGCCCCTCAATTAATTGCGGGTTCAGATATTAATAAGGTTGAAAGTCAAGCGAATGGTGAAAAGTTTGAATTTACTTTCGACCAGGCGCTACCCCTGCCGGATAGTGGCACCTTACAAAAACAATTGTCCAACCTTGTTTATGATAGGGTAAATTTTGAAAACGCCATTCAGCATATTAATAATGCAATAAAGCGGATAGAAAATGACCTTGCAAATAATAAATCAATTTCGCAATTGAGCGATCAACAAAGCACATCTCATAAAATGGCCACCGTTCAATTAGGGAAACAGTTGAAAAAGGCATTAACAGAAATGGAGGCCAGTAAAGAAGAATTAAAAAAATTAGCGCTCAATAATAAAGTACTCAAGTTAAAAGAAAAGGTAATCCTTGAAAACCAAAAAATTGCAAAAGACTTTAAAACTGCTCATGAGGTTCCCGTTGAAAAGGTCATGTTTGAAAGAAACTGGAATGATGAAAATGAGCTTGATAAAGACGAAGCAGAAGGTAAGCGCTTTATATTTTTTACTCCTCATATTGAACAGCAACACATCTTTTCCTATGATTATAAGGAAACTCCCCGCGCCGTTACCATAGAAAAGGGCAGTTCGATGCTATCAGGAAATGAGACCGAAAAGAAAAAAGTTGCTGAAAAAACTAATTGCACCAGGAACTACGATGCGAAAATAGATTCAGGCATACTTGCTTTACCACAATCACTTCCGGAATTAAAAGTCAGGGTGAGAAAGATAACACGCATTTGACCGCTTTGCCACAATATCACTTCAAACTACCAAAGATTGCGGGGACACCAGTCTCCGTAACTGTTGCCTAAAATAAATCCAACCACTATTTCGTGTGTGCCGCTGCTAACGGTATTCAGCCTTGAAGTAGTAACATCGTAGGAATATCCAATATTAAGGGCGTTGCTTAAATTTAAACCGACCATACCTGCATAGCCATCTTTGTATCGATAGCTGGCACCAACCCAAAGTAAATCCTGGTACTGCAGTTTGCCATTAACATCAAAACCCAGCGGAAGCGGCGCCACATAACGCAGCATGGTGCTAGGCAGAAAAGAAACATCGTCAGATAACTGCATGCGATATCCGGCGGTAACAAAAGTGTGCGGCACCAGTCTGCCATTTGAAAGGGTTAAAGTATCTGCACTGAATTTTAGTTTTGAAGGAACGATTTGCTGAAGTGCCAATCCAACAAAATAATTGGCTGAATACAACCACACGCCAGCATTAATATCCGGGTTTAGCCTGTTCAGGTATCCGCTCCCCGCCACTGCCGGATCAACTGAAAATTGACTTCCAAAATCCAGCTTACTGGCATTTAAAGTCATATTTTGAATACCTGCCGAAATACCCGCCGCAATACTGGTTCTGTCTGATATTCCCAGGTGATAAGAATATGTACCATAAGCTGCAAAGCGGTTTAGAGGCCCGGTTCTATCGTTTATGATTGTCAGGCCTATGCCGGCATGTGGTTCTGCCTTTGTATAATCCTGCCAATAGGCTGTGCCGCGGGGGTTTTCGCCCGATGCTCGAAAACCAGTGGCCGTGGTACGCTCGTAGTCGCTTTTTTTAAGCGGCCCGTGAATGGTCAGGTAAGTGGTTACTGGTGCATCCTGCAAACCAACCCATTGTTGGCGGTGACTGATTTTTACATCCGTATAATTTTCAATACCCGCAACCGCCGGATTGATAATAAAATTATTTAAAACGTATTGGGTGTAATGCGGCCTTTGCTGGGCGAACACTTTTTGAGCGGGAATCATCGCAATCGCCAAAATCAGAAATCTACATTTCATCTTTTAAAAATAGTATTTAGCATTCTATTAGATACCTGGTAATATTCGCTTTATTCTTTGTTTAAATGTCGCAATAAAGATAACTCCAAAGACCGCTATAAACCTTATAAAGATGCATGATATTATATCACAATAAGGTCCCTTTACAAAACAATAAGTCCAAAATACTTAAGTTGGGTAGAAAACCAAATTTGTCTTCAAATACCTGGATGTATTGCGGGCACTTAATATCCGCTTTGGAGGAATAATTATTTGGACGCCAATTATTTCTCAGATCTATGATTTCCCCTGCTGAATAATTGAGCTGAAAACTTCCAGTAAAACCTAAGACGGCATTCCACTTCAACACCGTTTTTAGCCATTCAATTATCTCGAGATTTTTATCGAAAAGAAAATCATGCTTTTTAAATATCATGCGGTTCACATCTTCGGCAAAATATTCAAAAAAAGGAGACCTGTTATAACTGGATACAATTGCCCGCCAATGTCGTTTTGCCCAGTCGCTGGTATTATCAATTCTTACATCCCTGATGAGTGCTTTTTGTTCCCGTCCGTTTTGGAGGGGAACTGTCAAATTTATCAATCCATTACTCCCCGAAATGATACAACGGTTGCGAAAACTCGTTTTCTGAAATGTTTCGCATTGTTCTATTTCATAATATAAATCATGTGAAGACATTTTAAACCAATCAATCACCGGAAAATATTGAATTTCAACTAGATATGTTAATTTATATTTGGTTAATGTTACATCTGGCATCTTGTGGATAGATATATTGTAATTGTGAATAATTAAGAATAAATATATTAAATAAAATAGTAGTTATGCAATGTAATTTATTGATTTATATATACTTATTACGGTTATTGTCTACCAATAAAAGTAGCCGAATATTTTTGGTATTTCAGAGCCATATAGAATCGATTAATCTAAAATTTTTAGTGACAAATTTAATGTTTTTAGCTTTTAAAATTTGCTCTATTTTGCAGGCAAATTACTTTAATGATAAAAGTGTTTATTGGGTGCTTTTTATTGGCAACGGGGCTTATTTCGTGTTCAAAACCAATGGGATTTGATTACAGGGATGTAAAAAATTTCAAGATAAATAACTGGGGATTTGAAAAGTCTACCGTTTCTATGGACCTGGTGTACTTCAATCCTAATAATTTTGGAGTAAACCTGAGAAAGGTGGATTGCGATATTTATATCAATAACAATTTTGTCGGCAAGTTTATTCTGGACACAATCATGCACATTCCGCGAAATGCCGAGTTTGATCTGCCGGCAACCATGGATGTGGACATGAAAAATATTTTTAAGAATTCGCTGAATGTTTTATTAAACCGCGAAGTATTGGTGGGCGCAAAGGGAAGCACTCGTGTTGGTAAAGGAGGTGTCTTTATTAATGTCCCTTTCAATTACGAGGGAAGACATTCGCTTGATCTTTTCTAGAAAAGATGATAATTTCCAATTGTCGTCTTATATCATTCCTAACAGAATCGATTAAATGCACAAAAAAACCCGCGAAATAATTTTCGCGGGTTTTCTATTTATAGGGGATTATCAGTCTTTATAGGGCTGTATATGGCACGGTTTGCCCTTTTTGGGACCGCCACCTTCTTCGTTTCGCTTACATGCTGGTGGTAACATTTTGTAAGCATCTTCAGTGGCCTTAGTTGAATCAGCATCAAAACCAGCATTATTAAAGGCCGTTTGAATGTAATTGAGGTTTACCCTGTCAGGCCAATACTGCACCCGGGTGGTACCGCTTAACATATTTATTTGCATTTTAATAATTCCGGAGCCGGTTTGAGCTATTTCCCTGGCCATATATCCCTCCAATCTGGTTTTACACTCCCAGCATCGAAGATTGGGTGTTTGAATGGTTGCCCATTCGGGTTTTTTATTTTGTGCAGACGCCATAGAAACTGTAATAACGGACACCACGAGTATTAATAATTTTCTCATATTAGGTATTGATATTTAATGGGTTAATATTTTTCAAATACCTTGCCAATTGGCGGGGTCTTTACTCCAGTTTAACAAAAGTTCTTCATTTTCGCTGGTTACAATGCCTCGTTCGACTGCCAGGTTAATCAGTGTTGAATAATTGGTCAATGACTTACATTCAATTCCGGCCTTCGAAAATGCTTCAGAAGCCTGCGGAAATCCATAGGTAAATATCGAAACCATACCTTCGGGTACAAGGCCTTCATTTCTTAAAACATCCACTACCTGCAAACTGCTTTTACCCGTTGAAATAAGGTCTTCTATCACCACTACTCTGGAGCCTTTTTCATAATATCCTTCAATCTGGTTTCCCAGTCCATGCTCTTTTGGCTTTGGGCGAACATATATATAAGGTAGTTTTAGCTGATCGGCAACCAAAGCACCCCAGGGAATACCTGCTGTTGCAACGCCCGCCAGCATTTGCGTATCGGGGTACATTTCGAATACCACATTACAAAGTTCACTTTTTATAAAATCGCGTATGTAGGGAAATGATAGTACTTTACGGTTATCGCAATAAATGGGACTCTTCCATCCGCTTGCCCAGGTAAATGGCTGATTTGGACTTAACCTGATGGCCCCCACCTGTAATAATTTTTCAGCAACTGCTTTTTCGTTGGTCATGTTGCGAAGATAGGAGTTGAAAAGTTTTTTGATAACGGCGATTCCTCTCCTTTTAAAACATTTGAACAATCATTTTCTCTGTAATATGGGCAGCTTTGATAAAAATTGTTTCTTTGTTAGAAAAATCATCAGCAATGGCAGAATTAATCTTCGCAGCCGGGGGAATTGTAGAAAATGAAAACAAAGAAATATTACTCATCTTCAGACGAGGCAAATGGGATTTGCCCAAAGGAAAACTGGATGAAGGCGAAACAATAGAAGAATGCGCTGTAAGGGAAGTTGAAGAGGAAACTGGCCTTACATCCATTTTTTTGGGTGAGTTAATTGATGTTACCACTCATTTTTATAATGAAAGAGGCGTAGAAATTGAAAAAGAAACGCATTGGTATGCTATGAAGGTTTCAGGAGTACAAAACTTGTCGGCACAAATTGAGGAACAAATTAGTGAAGTGAAATGGGTAAAAGAAAGCGAATTATCGCATTATTTGAGTAATACGTACGATAACATTGTTGCGATTATTGAAAAGTATTTTGACCGGATGAACCAGGTTAATTGATTTGAAAAAAGGTTGGTTATGAATGTATGGCGCTAACAACAGGCTTTATTTAGGCCTAATTGGAAGAACCGCCACGGTTAGGCGGCTAACACATACCAGTTTTTTGGTATTGCTGTAAATCTTTATATCCCATACATGTGTAATGACTCCCAGGTGAAGCGGGGTAGCTATACCCGTTACCTGGCCTTCCCTCACTGGGCTAACGTGGTTGGCATTAATTTCTATTCCTACGCACATAAATTTTTTGTTATCGACCACATGCGCGGAAGCTACGCTTCCCAATGTTTCGGCCAGGGCAACCGAGGCGCCGCCATGCAATAATCCGTAAGGCTGTTTGGTACGATGGTCAACAGGCATGGTGGCTGAGAGAAAATTGGGTCCAACTTCCAGAAATGCCATACCCAAATGCTGCCCCATAGTGTTATTGCCTAAAAGCAATAATTCCTTTACAGACAAATCTTTTTTAAACCAGATAGCAGGCATCCAGGAGAATTAATTTTTAGAATGCAGTCATTTTACGTTTCACTAATTTGCCATGGGAACTAAACTTTAGTGAAGCCTGCACTTCTGGCGGCAAAAATTGGGTCACGTCTCCCCCGTTTCGCAAAACATCCCTAACCAGGGTTGAAGCCACTGAAGTAAACTCTGGCAAACAGGTCAGGAAAATTGTTTCTATCGTGGGATCGAGACTGCGATTCATATCTGCAATTGCCTTTTCATATTCAAAATCGCTAACATAGCGAATACCTCTCAAAATAAAATTGGCGCCAACATTTTTACAGCACTCGGCTGTAAGCCCTTCGTAAACAACTACTTCTACCCTAGGTTCATCCTTATAAATTTCATTCAGCCATTCCAGCCTCAATTCATCGGGAAACATAGGAACTTTGTTGGCATTTTTTCCGATACCGATGATCAGTTTATCAAACAAACCCAATGAGCGGTTGATTATATCAGTATGGCCCAATGTTACAGGATCAAAAGTTCCGGGAAAAAGACAAATACGATCCATAGCTGATTTTTTATGAATGACCTGCAATAAAAATTAAAGGAGGCGGCAATTATGACTTTTTAAATAGTGGTGTAAAGTAACAAAAACATCATGACAATGTTTCCACCCTTTATTCTTCACCCCGGTCTGCCAATAAATACAATACAGCCATTCGAACGGCCACACCATTTTCAACCTGCTGCAAAATAATACTTTCATTGCCATCTGCCACGTCACTATCCAGCTCAACGCCGCGGTTAATGGGGCCCGGGTGCATGATCACAATTTTCTTTGAAAGCCCATCCAATAATTTCCTGCTGATGCCGTAAGCCAGGTTATACTCCCTTAACGACGAAAATAACGGTTGGTTCTGCCTTTCCAGTTGAATTCGCAGAACGTTGGCTACATCGCACCATTCCAATGTCTCCTTCAAATTATAGGAAACTCTTACGTTAAATGCCTGTTCTAAATATTTTGGAATTAATGTGGGCGGCCCAACGACGGTTACTTCGGCTCCCATTTTTGTAAGCAGGTAAATATTACTTAATGCAACCCGGCTATGCATAATATCTCCGATTATGGCTACTTTTTTACCGGCTAAACTACCTGTGGCATCTTCAATTGAAAAGGCATCTAACAACGCCTGGGTTGGATGTTCGTTTATTCCATCGCCTGCATTTATAATAGCGGCCGGAATATGCTTGGCTAAAAAATGGGGGGCACCACTAGCACTATGCCGCATTACCACCATATCCACTTTCATGCTCAAAATATTATTGACCGTATCCAGCATGGTTTCACCTTTTGAAACCGAAGAAGCGCTGGCTGAAAAGTTCACCACATCAGCACTCAGTCTTCGCTCAGCAAGCTCAAATGAAATGCGGGTACGGGTTGAGTTTTCAAAAAAGAGATTTACAATCGTAATATCTCTTAAAGAGGGTACCTTTTTTATAGGTCTTTGCAATACCTCTTTAAATTGTTTGGCAGTATCGAGAATTAAACGAATATCCTGCGACTGAAGATCTTTTATACCCAAAAGGTGCGGAGTAGAGAGTTTCATCTTAGCAAGCGAAGATAACAGATATGGCTATTCATGGTAAAAATCAGAACGTTATTTCTAAATAAATTCGAGATCGCAACCGATATTATTCGGTAATGACCACTTCGGTGCGGTCATCTTTTTCCTTCCAACGTACCTGTACCTTTTGCGTTTCAGTAGCATCTACTACCCTGCCGGTATAGTCGGGTTGTATGGGTAATTCGCGGCTGAATCTTCGATCGATCAGCACACATAATTCAACTTTTTCGGGCCGGCCAAAATCCGTCAATGCATCCAGTGCTGCCCTTATAGTACGGCCGGTGTACAATACATCGTCTATCAATACCACCCGTTTTTTCTCGATCGTAAAATTTATTTCGGTTTTATTGGGGATGTGTAACCCACGCCGTATATCATCCCTATAAAAAGTAATATCCAATAAACCATATTCTATACCGTTTCGGCTAAGAATAACTTTTAACGCATCTACGATTTTGTCGCTCAGGTAAATGCCCCTGGGCTGCAGTCCAATGATGACGGTATTATGTAGGTTCAGATTATTTTCGAGCAACTGCTGCGCCAGCCGTTGAATGGTTAATGAGATCTGTTGTTCGTTCAGTATCGTCTTCAATCAATATTAATTTGAGATAAAAATATGCCTTACTGCCTAACTGAGCAACAACTTTATCTGCCTGATGACTGGTACGCACGTTTAAAAAAATTTTGAAATGCCCATTTTTGCGATTAAACCGGTACCAAACAACAATGCTACAATTGTCGTATTGAGATAGGATGGCAACCTTTAATATTACTTTCCGCATAGGATATACAATTAAGCATATTTCATCTTTATCTTCATAACAGGCAAATTCAAAAAATAACCGCCGAAGTTTACAATATGACGATTCGTGTGGATACAAACATTTTAGTTGGAGTAGTTATAGGAAGCTGTTCATCCAGTGCTATTTTTATAACCGTTAACTGCTGTTTAACGGCGAGAAGCCCTGATCCCTTTCGGAATACAGGAACCGCCAGAATGATACCGGACCCCGATTTCCAAGGTTGTTATAAGTTGGTTGTAAAAAACGATCGACATCATTTTAATAAGAAGGAGAAGAGCGAATATGCTGGATCGCCAGGCATCAGATAATAACGGAGACTTTTAGTCTTAAAAAAGAAGCAAGAAGTTAACCACCGTAAACCTGGCAACTTTAAAATGCACAATAAAACTACCATATTAAAAACCAACAATCACCTTAATTTAAAGTTTATGAATACAATTGAAATTGATGTAATGCTGACCAGGCAAAAAATGCATCTTAAAAAGCTGCATAATATTGTTACCGAAACGATTAAAGAAGAAGAATTAATTACCAACAACCTTTTGAATCCGCCGCAGGAAATATTGAGCAGGGGGCAAAAACTTTCAGATAAGGTAGCCCGTTTTGGGGGAAGCTGGAAATTCATCATCCTTTTTATGGTAATTCTAACTCTGTGGATACTTTTTAACGCCATTGCTTATGGAAAAGCCAGTTTTGACCCCTATCCATTTATATTAATGAACCTGATCTTAAGCTGCATTGCCGCAATGCAGGCACCCATTATTATGATGAGCCAGAACCGGCAGGAAGAAAAGGACAGGAAACGCAGCGAAAACGATTATATGATTAATCTAAAGGCCGAGATTGAAATAAGAAGCCTTCATCAAAAATTAGATGTATTACTCGAAGAACAATTAAAAACACTTTTTGACAGCCAGGCGATGCAGCTAAACTGGTTAAAGAAAATAGAAGAAAAGCTGGAAAAAAAATCGCTTTAATTGCCATTATTTAACCTGAATACTGACAAAGGATAAAACTAAAAAAGCCCCGATGACGGGGCTTTTTATTTAATCAGATAAGGTAAATATTATTTAGCAGGTTGTGGTGGCGCTTGTTGCCTCGGGTTGCCACCCATCATGCCGCCTTGCGGATCTGCTGGTGCAGCAACCATATCTTTAACTTCAACTTCAAAAACCAACGGAGCATATGCAGGAATAACCGGAGGTTTACCCGGAGGGCCATAAGCCATTAAAGAGGGTACATACATGGTGCCCTTGCCACCTTTTCCAAAAAACTGGAAAGCTTCTTCCCAGGCACGAATTGTTTGTCCGCTGCCAATAACAAACGAAAATGGTTCAACATGCTTAAAAGTGGTATCCACATTACTGTCAAACTTTACACCCGTTTCTAATAACGAACCGGTATAATCAACTGTAAGCTGCTGACCTGCAGTGGCTTTAGGGCCATCGCCTGCAGATTTCACTTCAACAAAAACGCCATTTTCAGTCTTTTCAGCTTTAATGCCCTTTTTCTTCAGGTAAGCCTCAATAACAGCAATTTCGCGTTGCTTTTCCAAATCCATTTCTTTTTTCTGGTCGTCATTCTTTTCTTGCTCGTTATTAAACACCTTTAAGATTTTTAAAGAAGTTTGAATTTGATCGCCTTTCTTTAATAGATCTGAATACTGTGCCATTCCCATTTTTACTAGAGAGTCTACCTGGGCAACTGTTACAACGCTATCTCCCACCGATGCAAGGTGAAGAATCTCGTTAAAATCATACGACTTTGTTGCAGAGGTATCTACCGGAAGATATTCGGGTAAGTGACCATAAGTGGTAAACATTACCGAATCTTTCGGTGTAAGTTTTACTATACCATTGATCTTAATGATCTGGCCGGCTTTTAATTTTTCTTTACTGTCACCTTTAATGATCTTATAAGCTAATCCCGAGGGAGCTTTTTCGAACTTTGTGTTGCACGAGGCAAATACCAGGGCTAAACCTGCGATGGCGAGGATCTGTTTCATGTTTGTTGTAATTGTACTTCGTATTCTTTTATAACCTGTTTAAATTTTTTTAGCGTGTTCTCCAATGTATCGCTGCTTCTGCCGCCTGAAGCATTAAAATGACCGCCTCCTTCAAAGTGGGTGCGGGCAAAAGTATTGGCATCAAAACTGCCTTTACTTCTAAAACTCCATTTACGTTCTTCGTCGCGGTCAATAACCAGCGCTGCTAGTTTTATTCCCTGTATGGTGAGCAGGTAATTGACCAGACCCTCGGTATCGCCTGTTTTCATACGAAAACGCAGCAAGTCGTTTTTTGGGATTGCCATAACCGCCGTGTTGTATTCATAGAACACTTCCATCCGGTTTAACAATGCATTGCCTGTAAAGCGAAGGCGGTTTTCCAGAAAATTATCGTAAATATTTTCGTGTACTTGTGTATGATTAAATCCGGTATCTTTTAACCGGGCCACCATTCTATGCACACTGCCTTTAGCTGCCGGAAACCGAAACGAACCGGTATCTGTTATTACCCCGGCGTACAGACACTGCGCTACATCCGTATTAATCTTATCGTCGTGACCGCTACCTTCAATAAAATCGTACACCATTTCGCTGGTAGAACTTTTCTTTGGATCGCTGATGCCAAAGTCAAATGCTTCAGTTTGCGGTTGTTCGTGGTGGTCTATCAATATTTTAACACAATTCAGCTCCTCAAGTATCGATTCCATATTTTTTGTACGGTGCAGCACATTAAAATCAAGGCAAAAAAGCACTTCTGTTTCATTAATGGCCTCCAGGGCTTTGGTACGCGAAAAATCAAAATCTATCACTTTGTCGCAGCCGGGCATCCAGTTTAAAAAAGTTGCCCAATTGGTGGGAGAAACAACGGTAACAGAATGCCCCAATTGCACCAAAAAATGATACAAACCGAGCGAAGAACCCATAGCATCGCCATCGGGTTTCTGGTGAGTTGTAATGATAATCTTTCGGGGAGTATCGATTTGAGAGTAAAATTCTGATATAGACTGCATAGAAAGTTCGCAAAAGTGAATTATTTGATCAATACAATCAAAAGAAATTTCACATCTTAACAAAATGATGTTGCTTTTAGTTAATTATTTGTGGTTCCTACTCTTATTTTTGCGACCCAAATAAAAAACAAATGACTAATAGAACTTTTACAATGATTAAGCCGGACGCCACCTCTAAAGGTTTTACCGGTGCTATTTTAGACCAGGTAATAAAAGCGGGGTTTGCGATAAAGGCAATGAAATGGACTAAATTGACAAAAGAGCAGGCAGGTGAATTTTATGCAGTTCATAAAGAGCGCCCATTTTATGGCGAGCTGGTTGATTTTATGAGCAGTGGACAAATTGTAGCTGC
>JBBRCW010000140.1:0-16916 GCA_038204535.1 Chitinophagales bacterium
CCTTCAGAGCCTGCCCCGCCAAAGCGGGGTGGTTTGCATACTTCGTCTGTACAACGTATGCGGTAGGCCTACTACCATCTTTTATACAACATTGAAAAGAATAGCCCATTCTTTTCATTCGTGACACACCCTGCAAAGGCAGAAATTGTAATTTCTTTTTGGATTTGTTACCCTCTCTTTATTAAAAACACTATATACCCTACATACAGCATCAGAAACAATGCACCCTGCCATCTTTCCAATACATTTTTTTTTCCTACAAATAAAACTGCAAATAATAATATGCTGGAAAAAACAGTCATTGCAATATCTGAGTTCCCAGAGGGTTGAAATGGCAATGGCTTAATCACAGCGCTGAGACCCAATACCCAGAAGATATTAAAAATATTAGAGCCGACTACATTTCCAATGGCAATGTCTGTGTTCTTCTTATAAGCAGACACAGCAGAAGTAGCAAGTTCGGGAAGCGAAGTGCCCACGGCTACTACAGTCAGACCGATTAAATATTCGCTCACTCCAAATTGAGCTGCAATCTCTACTGCTCCATTACTAATCCAGGTGCCACCCAAAACCAATCCTGTTAACCCCAGAATGATGTATGCCGCAGTCCTTAAATTGCTTGGCTGTTTGAACTCTTCGTTTACTGTATTCTCTGATTTTTTGGCAATGCTAAAAATGTAATATATGAAAATGATGAAAAACCCAATCAATATAAGTCCATCGCTTTTAGTTAATTCTGAATTTTCTTTGTGGTCAATTAAGTAGTCGTTGGCTAGAATGCCCAATATCAGTGCCGCCAGCAAACTGAAAGGAATTTCTTTCCAAACCGTTGTGCTTTGAACCGCAAGAGGAAAAATAAGGGCGGACACACCAAGTATCAAAAGGATATTGGCAATGTTACTGCCGATAATATTGCCAATGGCAATTTCTGAATTACCTTGGATGCTGGCAGAAACATTAACGAACAGTTCGGGAGCAGAAGTGCCAAAAGCCACTACCGTCAGTCCAATTACCAAATCAGATACTTTCAGTTTTTTGGCAATAGTAGAAGCTCCGTTCACTAATAAATCTGCACCTTTTATGAGTATTATAAATCCGATGAAAAAAAGAAAATAAGTCAGCATTTTGTGTTATTTTTTTATTTCAGGCCTATTAATAATTTTCAAGTTATTGAGTTCGATTGAGTTTTTTTTCGATTTTGCCGCTTGCTTTCGATTCGGTTGTTTGTCGATGTCGCCAATAATGATCGATAAGGCCTTTCGGCTTGTCGAAGGTCAGGATTTTGAGCTAAAGTTTATAGGAAGCACAAATGCTGAACCTTGCACAAATGTTTCTACGAAGCACGTCAGCCCGCCTTTTGCCAAAGCGCTGTTAGGTGCTGGCGTTCTTGTTTCACAGTGCTTGTAAACCATTGTCTTTATTTAGTTGTCCTGCCATACTTACTAGTTGTCTTTAAGGTCAATGTCATAATTTGTCTTTGTGGTTTGCTTTCTGAATATTTCAATGAAGAAACCTATTTGTAAAAAGTCACGACCTGTTTCATCGTTTATTTTGTAGTCGAATTGATGCGAATAACCAACTTGTAAAGTTGTTGATTTTGAAGGTTTGTAATTGAAAGCAACTAACATTCTGTTTCTTTCAAAATATGGTTCTTTGTCTGTAAAAAACAGTTCGTTACTTACAATAATTTGATAAGGTTTATAATTGTTTCTTTCTTTGCTAAATTGATAGGATAAACCTAATCTATATCTGAAACGATTGCGATAACCATTATTTGTAAATCTTAATTCTGTCCGGTATCTCTGTTCTATTTTAAGTTTTCCCAACGATTGAAAAAGAATAATTTGTGGCCAAATTCTAAATTCACCGTTGTTTTTTGGTTTAACGAAATTACCACCTTCTTTAAAGGTTTGATAACTACCTGCACCAAGAGATAAGGTTGCGTTTTTGTGAACTTTATAATTCATTCCTCCTTTGTATTCATAGTAGTGAAAGTTGTTGTAAAATTTTAACGAACGTAATTGAGTTTCGCCAAATACACTCCATTGGTCGTCAACATTGTATTTTAAATTAAAAAAGTTCCAACTACCCAAGTCAAAGTTTTGGGCAACTAACTTGTTTGCCGATAATATAAGAATAACTATTGCCAATAATACTTGTTTCATTAAGGCATTGATTTTGAAGTAGCATTTTTTTCGATAACTGAAACTGATTTTTGCAATAAAATAGAGTTTGGAATTGTGATTGTTTCTCCACTTTCTGTTTTAAGGTGAACGAAAAATACGTCAAATCTGATACTTCGCCTTCAAAAGCGTAATCTTTATCTAAAACTTTTATTGTATCGCCTATTTTCATTGGATGGTTAAAACACAATAATAGACTTGAAGTAATATTGGAGAGTAATGAACAACTATATAGCCAGCCAAAACTACAATGGTTTCAATGATTTGAATTTTGTATGTTTCCATTAGCTATGATTTTTTTTTTATTTCTCTCTCCAATCCAATTTTATTTACTGTTTCATAAAGTAAAGTTGTATTTGTCACTAAACGGTCTAGCTCTTGTTCAAAAAAGGCTTCGGTATGTTCATTCCATTTTTTAGGAAAATTATCAAGCTGTCTGAAACTTTTTGAAAGTGTGGCAGTGTATTCTTTTTTCTGCGGGGCATCATTGATAAAAATAGGTGGATATAAATCATACATCAACATCCAGTTTTTAGCAACTCTAGTTACCCGACCATTTCCATCAACAAAGGGGTGAATTCTGATTAGCTCATGATGAAAATAAATTGCTTTGATAATTGGGTTTGTTATCGATTGCATTTGATAAAAAAGTTCTGAAACCAATTGAGGAACAATCTTTTGTTCTGGACAAATATGTGCTCCTATCTGCACCAAGGTCTGCCTGTACCGATTTGGGTGCATAGCATTAGTTTCGGGAGAAACTAAACGGAGAAGCTGAAATAGTTGGACTTCCTTTTCAAAATTATTGTGCATTATAATTTCTTCAATTACAAAGTCAAGAGATACTTTCAAGTTTTTTAGATATTCTTCTGCTTCCTGCTCGTTTTGAGCTTCCATTTGTGCGTTCTTCAAGCTTAGAAGTTCTTGAAGTTTGTGTATGCCTGACAAATAGGTATCTAAAAGGTCGTCATCCAAATGGTGTCGGCTATAAATAATAAGCCTATAAATTGACTTTACCAGATGGTCAATTTTTTTTATTTTGGTTTGATTGACTTTTAATTCTTCTACTGGTAATAATTCCATCCTGTCTTTAGATTATTGGTGATGTTGGTCTCGCTCGCTACGACTGCACCTAACGACTAAGTATTGCCGATGGTGTGGGAAATAGTATTCTTTCCGCCGGGACAACCGCTGCAGGGTTTTGATTTAAAGATGGAAGTTAACAACAAAAAACTAAATTACTAACCTCCTGCACGAAGCAAAGCTGAAAAGCGAACTATTGCCGATTGCACAGGGTAGCTAAGCGCATTGCTGCTCTCTCGCCCGCTAAGAACCGGACATGATTTTTTCCCGTCATCCGGCTCAAGCCAGTTTTAAGCCACCGTTTATATTGGTGGCCGGTTTCACTTATGTATGTGTTGCCTTCGCAATTCTCAACTGAAGCTTTTTGACGATCGTGCGATGATGATCCGATTGTATGGAATCCCATTTGTCCGCCGACCTGAGGGCCGCATTCACAAGCTTTTTATTTATCGTTTCCGGCTTTTTGTGCGTTGTAATCATTTGACTGCCATCCAAATTTTAGGTTCTTCAAATTTACTTACGCTAAACAGACCCTAGGTACGTTAACCGGTTTTCACCGCAGGATGATTGAAAATATTTTGTTATAGTTATGAACTAAAGTTCAGCGGTGCTTGTCCCTGCTCGGACTAAAGCTGAGAATGACAAACCACCGATTGAACTTCCATCTGCCCGTATTTTGTTAAATCCCTTGTTGCAGGCATGTGTCTGTTCTCGAACTATTCTTAATTAGTAAGTCAAGTCAGCAGGCATGAGCAAATACCTTTAGTATTTTTTTCGAAATTAATTTGATAATGTCAGAACGCTTTATTTACTTTGCATTTCAAAGTACTTTTTAAGAGCTATTTTAAACGTCAAAAACAGAATATTTATGATTACTCAAAACAAAAGATTTATAGCTATTGTTGTCACCGCAGCAATTTTATTGCTTGTCCCATTAATAGCAATGCAGTTCACACATGAAGTGAATTGGTCACTGCATGATTTTGTTGCTGCTGGAAGCCTGTTACTCGGTACTGGTCTTATGTGTGAGCTTGTACTGAGAAAGGTAAAAAAAATCCAATACAGCATTACCATCTGCGTTGCTCTTCTGGTCATATGTTCTCTAGTTTGGATAGAGCTTGCAGTCGGCATCTTCGGTACACCATTCGCCGGACAGTAGACAGTACAACCAGAAAAGAAGTTTACACGCTTCAAATAGAATCACAACTATTTATGACTTAATATTTTTTAGTTATAAAAGTTTTCCGAAGTAAAAGAGTATTGCTAAAACCATGTCGGCTGGTTGTGTCAGCGATGTCGTCGGAGAGTTCGTTATTGTCTGCCGTTTTCAGCGAAACGGTCGGATGGCATTGACTACAATTCCCAAAAATGCGTATCTTCTTTGCCCAAACTTAATAAAATAAGAAAAATGATTCGCAAATACAACCTGCCAGCCTGTATTTGCGAAATAGACGATGGCATCGATGTTGGGAAAGGTGATGGTAGTTGTACCGTATCCAAATTATTAGCTTCAAAGGAGGGCGATGGTCCTTTTCCGCAACTCTTGGTTAGTGCCAAACTAAGGTCATTGACTTAGCGGTTCTTATTGTAAGCTTGTTTCAGAATTCCCGGATTTCACCATGTTTTTTCAGGCAAAGCCGGAATAAAGTTAGAAGGTCGCTTTTGAAAGCGTTTGCAAAAAACGGATAAGGTCTCCTGTTTTCTTTTCAGATCAGCCCGCAACCCATGTTCCGCCAACTGCCATTATATAAACCCATATTTGCAGCAAATGCGTTTCCTGCGAATATAGATTTGGAGATTGCGGACCATGTTGACCCACCATTCCGGTATAGCCTGCCCCGCCCAAATGCCTATCGTTTGGACACATTCGTAAAGTCTTTTTTGCTCCATAGGGGCATCCTGTTTATAGAAAAATATATGATAGTGTCGGATTAAAGCTCCGTAGGTGCTTCCTGTTTTGATGAGTTTAGGCGGCTCCTATGGAGCCTGGATGCTCGATTGATTTCATATTCTAAAACAGGTAGCCCACTATGGGGCTATTAAGAAAATTCACATGGCCTGATTTCGAATAAAAAGCACATACAAAAGATGTGTCCACACGAAAGGCCCAAATGCGGGGTTGATCCACCCGGATACCTAATCGTATTTTTCCCGCTAATTTTTCAGTTCATCAAAATTATTTAGGTCACCTGGCTATGGGCAGTTTAAATTGAAAAGTGACCAGACAGGTTTCACCTTTAAACGATCTGTTGATTAAAATTTAATTGCGGTACCGGGCTTTAAAAATTAAAGCTTGCAATCAGGCGGTTTAACCGACACTTTAATTAGATTTAGGCTCATTTTTAATACACTATCGCTAAAATTTTAAGCATGCCAGCCAACATCTCTCGTAGAAAATTTATTGCCCAGACCGGTTTAACTGCTTTGGGTGTATCCGTTTTTTCATCTGCCATTTCGCATAATTTAAGCGCCGGGGTTTCGGGTTTAAAATTGGGATACTCCGCTATTACCTGGGGCGGAAACGATACACAGGCAATAAAAGACATTGCAGCACTTGGCTTTAAAGGCATTCAGTTACGATCGAATACGCTAAAAAATTTTGGAGACAAGCCGCAGGATCTAAAAGCGTTGCTGACAGAATATCATTTGGCGTTGCCAATGTTCTCAGGCGGCAATGTAAATATTAACACCGGCGACGACAATGCCGTTGTAGAGCAGTTTGTTACAACGGCTCGTTTTGTAAAGGCATTGGGCGGAAGCAACATCCAGGTGACCAATTCATCGCGGCCAAAAACCGGACAACCCACCAGCGAAGACCTGGAGAAGTATGGAAAACTGATTAACGAAGCGGGCCGCCGAACGCTGGAATTGGGTGTGCAGACCAACTATCATAATCACATGCACCAGTTAGGAGAGACGCCGGAAGAAGTGGATATCATTCTTAAAAATACCGATGCAGCCAATGTGAAGTTGTTGCTGGATATCGCTCATTACCAACAGGGCGGCGGCGACCCGGTAAAAGCCATCAAACAATATAAAAACAGGCTGAACGCCCTGCATTTGAAGGATGTAAAAAACGACGCCTCCAGGTCGAACGGATATCTTTTTGTAGAGCTTGGCCAGGGAAGGGTAGACTTACCCGCGGTAATGACCGCTCTGCGTGAAATTAAATTCAAAGGCTGGGGAATTGTGGAATTAGATGGCGTTCCCGATAAAGCCAAAACCCCGGTTCAATGCGCGGGCATCACCAAAGCATACCTAAATTCAATCGATATAAAACTATAATGAATTTCGGTGGCATGGCTGGCCTTTATGTTCATTAAATTTTTTCAGGATTACGAAATATTACAATTTCCTTGCTTTCAAAGCGTTTCTTAAAAATTAATGCCTGTATTTGAAAACTAATTCAAGTTTTCTGGCGTCAAACCTATAAGTTGCCTGTAATGATAGTTGGAAACAACTAAATTATTCATGCAATACCGTTTGACATCCTTTTTAATACAGTTTAATTAAGACAATTTTTTCACAAAATAACAGACCAAAGCATGGAAGAAAAATTTCCGCCACTAACGGACAGAATTCAATCAACATTTATTGACGTAATCTTAATTGTCATTTTAATGTTCGCTTTCGCCAACATACTGGACGAATTTGACAATGTTCAGGATTGGGTTCGAATTACAATGTTTGCAGGACTTTTTATAGCATATGAACCATTTTGTATGACACTTGGTTTTACATTAGGTAACTACCTGAAAGGAATTAGAGTTAGAAAAAATTCAAATTCGACCAAACGTATCAGCATATTTCAGGCAATAATCAGATACCCAATAAAGGTAGTTTTAGGCTGGATTTCTTTTTTGACAATTAACAGCAATCCAAAAAGAAGGGCAATTCACGACCTGGTTTCAGGTAGTGTAATGATAAAATTATAACCACGTTTGACACATGGATAAACAAGTGTCATTGGTTGCGACGAAAAACAATGCAGATATCATGGACGCTTTGCAATCGCAGGGCAGACCATTATAATAATCAGCTTAAACCTGGTGTTGTGCTACATATCGCACCAGACTTTATCAATTTGGCTTTTAAACATATATTGTACATTAGTTTTTCTATCGGCATTTGTTTCGGTCCCGAAAATCGGGAGAACCCGGAAGCTCCTGCCATCGCAAATTCTACCGATTTATTTTTTTAATTCATGAAAAAAGCATCTTTCACTTTAATTGTTTTTTTATACCAGGCTGTTGCCTTTACTTCAGTTGCTCAAAAATCAAAAGTTGCGTCTGCTGAAATACCCGTTTGGGTCAAAGCAATTTCAATTGAATATAATAATCCTCAACTGGAGAAACAAGCCGAAGACGGTTACCTGGATGTTGCTTTTATTAAACAGGTTAATGTTCCCCTGCAAACCAATTATTACCGAAAGGCGTTCAAAATTATCAATGAACAGGGTGTTGAAAATATTTCGGAAGTTTCGGTTTCGTATGACCCTGCTTACCAAAAACTGGTTTTTCATTCTATAAAAATAATTCGCGATGGTAGATCCATTGATAAGTTTAAGGCCGCCAAATTCAGGGTTTTGCAGCAGGAAACAGATGCCCATATGCATATGTACAATGGCAGCCTGACCGCTTTATTGGTTTTAGATGATGTACGTTCGGGAGATATAATCGAGTATGATTACAGTATTAAAGGGTACAACCCGGTATTCGAAGGCAGATATGCGGATTATTTTTCTACCGCCTTCAGCGTTCCTTTCGGGCAGTTTTTTTACCGGTTGATAACCGATGCCGACAGGCCCATCTATTTTGAAAATATAAATCTCGAATACACGCCTAAAGAAAAACGCAACGGTAATCAAAAGGAATATGAATGGTCGTTTTCAAATTTGGCAGCTTTACATTCCAACGACAATTTGCCATCATGGTACAACCCTTATCCCACGGTAATGATCAGCGAATACAACGATTGGTTAAACATCCGCGAATGGGCAGAAAGGCTTTTTCCAAACAAGGTGGTGATAGAAAAACCCCTGCAGCAAAAGATCAACTCAATAAAAACTGCTAATTCAACGAACGATCAGCGGGCCGTTGCAGCATTAAGGTTTGTACAGGATGAAATAAGATACCTGGGTATTGAAATGGGTACCGGAACGCATAGGCCGGCTAACCCCAATAAAACTTTTAGTCAGCGTTTTGGCGATTGTAAGGACAAAAGTTATTTGCTGGTGACCATGTTAACGGCCATGGGGATAGATGCTACTCCTGTGCTAATAAATAGCAGCGAAAAGCATTCAATTTCGCAGTGGCTACCATCACCAATCGCATTCGATCATGTAACGGTGCGCTTTCAGATCGATGGAAAGCAATACTATGTTGATCCGACAATCACCAGTCAACGCGGTTCATTGGCTACCATATCTTATCCCGATTACCAGGCGGGGCTGGTTTTAGCAGACAGTAGTTCCGGAATTACTACCATCAGCACAACCGAACCTGGAATGGTTTCGGTGAAGGAAGTTTTTATAATTCCGGATATGCGGGGGAGCGCCACTTTAAAAGTTACTACGGTTAACACCGGCACGTTTGCCGACGATGCACGGAGCGCTTTTAAAAACAACAGCGTTTTCGAAATGCAAAAAACATTTCAGCGGTTTTATGCCAGCTATTTTGAAAAAATTAAAGCCGACAGCATTTCTTACGATGACAATGAACAATCCGGTGCTTTTACGGTAACTGAGTATTATTCGATCGAAAACCTGTGGTCGGTTGAGAACGGAATAAAGAAATGCGGCTTTTCTGGTTTCGTTATCAGCAGCTATTTAAAAAAGCCAAAAGATAAGTTGCGTACCATGCCCATGTACATGTATTATCCTGCAAAATACCACGAAGAGGTAGAGGTTAATTTGCCGGAAGACTGGTCGTTAAAAGATTTTAATACCGAAGTCAGCTGCAATGTTTTTCGGTTTGCGGGAAAGAGTACACTGACCGGTTCAAAATTGCAAATGGTTTTTGATTTTGAAACTTTAAAGGATTTTGCCAACCCCGCCGAAATAGACGAATTGCTGGCCAGTTATAAAAAGGTGGATAATAATTTAGGCTGGGACCTGACATATAATACATCTGGCGGCAAAAGCAGTTTCGCGGCTAACTCTGACAGCAACCCGCTTTCGGCAGGCGAGCAACGCAATATAAATTTAAGACTGGCCTTATTCTTTTCGATTTTATCGGGCGCCGTAGTATTTGTTGTTGTAAAACAAAAACGTAAAAAAGTTTCGCAAACAGACCTTTCGGGTTTTGGAAGGGATAAGTGGAGGTAATGGGAGCGGTTCGTCATGCTGAACTTGTTTCAGCATCCCCTGGACAACATCCAGCCAACATTCAGAAAATTTCGGGTCAGGCCCGCAATGACGTCATCTCATAGCCCGCGGCATTACATTACGACCTTCGGCTGTCCAACCAAACCGTCTGCCAGAGCCGTCATGCTGAATTTATTTCAGCATCCCCTGGAAAACATTCTCTCCGCAGATCATTAACTCAATAGGCGAACAACATGCTGCGGTTCTCAACTCGCCCTTCGGGGGATTTAGGGTCTTTTTCAGCATCCCCTTAAAAACAACCTCCCACATTAAACAGGAGATTGCGGGTCAGCCCGCAATGACGTTATCTAATAGCCCGGCATTACATTACGACCTTCGGCTGTCCAACCAAACCGTCTGCCAGCGCCGTCATGCCGAATTTTTTTCGGCATCCCTTGGGCAACATCCAGCCAACATGCAGGAGATTGCGGGTCAACCCTGTAATGACGTTACCTCATAAACAGGCTAACAACATGCTACTGTGCTTAACTCCCCTTTGGGGATTTAGGGGGCTTTTTCAGCATCTCCTGGATAACATCCTCCCAACCTTATTCAGGAGATTGCGGATCAAGCCCGCAATGACGTCATCTCCCTGGAAAAAAGAACGGATTTCCCCAAAGCAAAATAGGATCCCTCCTTCGTCGGGATGACATAACAACAAGAGCCGTCAATAAGAGCCGTCATGCCGAATTTATTTCGGCATCCCCTGGAAAACTTCCAGCCAATATTCAGGAGATTGCGGGTCACGCCCGCAATGATGTCATCTCATAAATTAGGCGAACCAAATGCAGCGGTTCTCAACTCCCCCTTCGGGGAATTTAGGGGGCCGTAAAAAGCCACCTGAAGGTGGCTTTTTACTATTCGAAATAATGAAGATCATTTATCAAAATATAGTTTTTCGGTTAACAATGAAACTGCGGGTACATTTTTCCCGTTTCGGTCGGTTTCGGTTGAAGGATAACCCACTCTTCTGATGTACGAAGTCAATACCGAATTTACGGGCAATGTAAAATCTTTGTAATTGTAATCGTTACGGCGCATATCGGTCCAGGCTTCAGGTTGTAAAAACATGGCCACATATTTCTCTTTAAATATCAGGTCTTTGGTGAAAGCCGCAACGCCAACCGCAATTGTAGGATTGGATAGATAGGCGTTTTTCTCCGCGGCAGTGACGCCCAGCTTATCCATGTTTGCGGCAATACCAGCAAGGTAGGCGTTATACGATCTTGTTTTATCGGTAACGAAAGTAGCTTCAGCTTCTATAAATTTCATTTCGCTATAAGTTACCAAAAGCAACGGAGCGCCGCTTTTTGAGTAAAAGCCGTTCAACGAAAGGTAGCTTTCTTCTTTGTTGGTTCCGGTGCCGGTTCTTCCTTTGCCGTTTGGTGTACCTCTGTAATTGCCGAATTTTGTAGTATCGGTAATGTATTTTATTCGCGGATCGAACACTCCGAATGAGGTGCCATCCAGGGCCTGAACAAATTGTTCGCTCATCCAGCCGTCAAGCAGCAATTGTGTGTTGTTATAGGCAGCCTGGTTCCAGGGGCTGCGGCCGTTAAATGTGGTGATCTGGGCATCGTCGGCATTGGATGTGTAGGCGTTGGAAAGAGCCGATAAAATATTTGCCGGGCTATAAGTCGATTTTTTACTTAACCTGTTTAACATCCTGGCTCGCAATGCATAGATGGTTTTCTTCCAGGCCGCCACACTGCCACCATGTACCAGGTCGCTGGCGGCATCCAGTTTAATAGTGGGGCTGGGTCTATTAAATTGAACCAGTGCCTGGTCAAGCAATGCCAGCACTGAATCGAATATAACCTCCGCATTGTCGTAGCCAGGAAAAAAATTGCCGGGATCCCAGGCCTGGGAGTAGGGCGCTGCGCCAAAAAGGTCTATCACCATACTCATATTAATGGCTTCGGTTACTTTGGCTGCCCCCAAATGTTCGTAGCCACTGCGCTGAATAGCCAATACCTGCATTTTACGGCTGTCGTTTATGGTATTGTAGATATTGTACCATACCGAACTACGATCAACGTTGTCATAAATGTCTGATCCGCTGCCCGCATTGGGTGAGGCCAGTTGCTGCGTATAATAGGCTGTTATATTACCCACCCGGTAAACGTTCAGACCGGTTTGAGAAGTAACGGTGGCTAACAGCCCATTGATAGGTGGATCCTGTGTTTGATTGGGATTGACCTGATTGATATCGAGATAATCTTTTTTACACCCTGCAAGTAATATGAATACCAGCAGGCAATAGGATGTGAATTGTATTTTCATAATCGTCATTTAGAATTGAAGATTTACAGTTACTAAAAAGCTTCTGACACCAGGATAGGTAAATCCTGAATATCCTTCTGAAGCATTATTGCCTGCGTTAAACGAGCTTGATTCCGGATCGAAGCCGGTAAAATCTGTTTTTAACCACAAGTTGTTGCCCGTTAACGAAACGGTGGCGCCGGTAAATACTTTGGTACGGCTCAAAACACCAAATGGTACACTGTAATTTAACGATAAGGAGCGCAGCCTTACCCACGATGCATCTTCAATAAAGTTTTCTGTAATTCCGCGATACACATTACGATAATAACCGTTTCCATAATTCACGCCATCCGGCCCAACAGCCTGGCCCAGAAATACCGGTTTGGTATTAGGCGTGCCATCAGCCAATACTCCCGGAAACACAATGGTTTCACTTCGGTTTTCTGTTATTTTAGAAGTGCCGAAGGCCGCCATAAAATTGGCGAACTGGTTGTACTTCAACTGGCCCTGCCTTATATCGAGTAAGGCGGACATTGAAAATTGTTTGTATCGCACGGTTTGCAATGTGCTGGCTATGTAATCGGGCTGGGTAGAGCCGAGATATTTTTGTTTTGTATCAATGCTGGGAAATCCATTGGCGCCAATCAATAAAGGCTGATCATAATCTATCAGCAGCGGGTTTTCTGGTTTGGTACCATAATATCGCTTGTAAGTTCTTCCAAACAAGGCTCCATAAGCGTAACCAGGTATCAGTTTAAGGTTAGCCCCGCTTGAAAGGTAGCCGAATTGCGAAGCGGTTAAAATTTCCGTTAACCCTTCGTTTAGTTTAATGACCTCGTTTTTATTGCTTGAAAAATTGATATTGAAGTTCCAGTCAAAATCCCGCGACTGAACAGGCTTAGCCGTTATACTTATCTCAATTCCTTTATTCTGAATTTCGCCCGCATTTAAATAGGCTTCGTCGTACCCGGTACTGTTAGGGATTTTTACCGGTATTATCAGGTCTTTACTATTAGAAAGGTAACCGGTAACTTCAAGCCCCAGGCGGTTTTTGATAAATCGCAATTCAAGCCCGGTTTCGTATGTATTGGTAAACTCGGGCCTTAGGTTCGGATTGCCCAGGCGGTCAACTTCTGTCCAGGGGATTACATTGCCAATGGGTGTAGCGGCCACGTATCCGGTAGTAATACCATAGGGGCTTCCATCTTTACCAATTTTGGCATACGATAATTTAAATTTTCCATAGTTCCACCAATCAGGCATTTTTAGCATATCGCTAAATACATAACTAAGGCTGGCGGAAGGGTAGAAGTAGCTACGGTTATTTTTTGATAAAGTAGAAGTGAAGTCGTTACGTCCTGTAACATTTAAAAAGAGGTAATTTCTAAAACCAAGAGTGATATCGCCAAATACGCCATAATTCCGGTAGTCTTCAATATAATTAGAAGCAAGAATTCTCTTGGTGTTTTGTAAAATATACAAATCAGGAACTACAAGGGTATCACCCGTAGTAGTAACCCTGCGCAGTTTATATTCCCGAAGATCGTGCCCCAAATTCACGTTCAAAGAGAGGTCTTTGGTCAGGTCTTTTTTTATGTTGGCTATAAATGTTGAGGTAAGGGTGCGGTTGTTCAACCTGTGTTCGCGTACAAAGCCAAAACCATTGTCGCCGTTTATCAGTTCGCCCACAACACCCTTGGGGCCGGGTGCGGTTTGGGTTCTTGAATCAACATAAAAATCGTTACCAAAACGGTAGGTAAAATCTAACCAGCTAAAGGGAGAATATACAATGTTTGCACTGGCGATCACACGGTTTACATTGTCTACAAAACGATTGGTTGCCAGGCTATATACCGGGTTGTCATTATCCGGGCCATAGTTCTTTTGGGTGCCGTCAGGTTTTATATAATCCATTACATCCCACCTGGGCGACCAATAAATTAACTGTTCGCCGTAACGATCGGCATTTACTCTTGAACCACCGGAATTGATAAAGTTTAACGAAGCCCCCCCTTTTATTTTACTGCTTACGGTAAACTGGCCGTTTAAACGGGCATTATAGCTGGTATAATCGCTAAAGGGAACAACGCCTTGCTGCGTATTGTAAGATATAGAAGCACCCAATAATGCATTGGCCGATCCCCCGGCCATATTTAGAGTATGGCGGGTTTGGTTACCCGTGCGATAAGCCTGTTTAAAATTATTAAAGATCTGGTCGGGATGGGTGGGGTCGAGCGCCTTTGCAGCAGCAACGGTTGGCCCCCACGATGGCCAGAAACTGGTGCGGTCGTACACACTTAAATATCCCTGGGTGAATTTGTCCTGAACATCGGGTGTTTTATTTACATTTTCAAATCCATAGGAGCCGGTATAGCTAACCCGCATTTTACCGGCCTGGGCCGATTTTGTAGTAATAAGGATAACACCATTGGCTGCTCTTATTCCATATAGTGCTGTTGCTGCTCCGCCTCTAAGTACCGATATGTTTTCGATATCGTCAGGATTGATATCGGCCGCACGGTTAGTCATGCCGCGGCTATCGGCGCCACCAGTTGTAAAGGTTGAGTTATCAATTTCAACGCCATCCACAATAAAGAGGGGCTGATTATTTCTGCCGGCATCTAATGAATTAATGCCGCGAATTAATATTCTTGCTCCCTGGCCGGGTGCACCGCCACCGCTGGAGATAGTTACGCCTGCAACTTTTCCCTGCAAGGCATTAACAACATTGGTTTGACGGTTTACATTCAAGTCCTTTGCATCCACGGTTTGAATGGTATAACCCAGCGACTTTTTTTCTTTTTTAATACCGAACGCGGTTACAACTACCTCGTTCATTATGACCTGGTTTTCAAGAACAGCATTTAAAATGCTTTTGCCTGAAACCGGTACTTCTTTGGTTCCATAGCCCACATAAGAAAAAACGAGCGCACTATTCTCTTTGGTCAGTTTAAGAGAATAATTTCCATTCATGTCGGAGGTAACGCTGTTATTGGTTCCCTTTTCAGTTATTGTTACACTTTCCAGGGCCTTGTTTTCCTGGGTTGAAACAACATTGCCTGTAATAATTCTGCCATTTTGCGCCAGGGAAGGAAACGCAAAAAACAGTAAACAGACACTAATCATCATGCTAAGCTTCATGTTCATGTAGTTTTGGTGATCGGATTGGTTAAAAAAAAATGTTATGCTTATTCCTTTGAATTCATAAATTAAAAATGCGGTCTTGCTATTTTTTAATCAGTGCTGATGATTCAACATGATTGTCAAGATCAGCAAGTGCTTATAAATTCAAAATATTCAAATGGCCGACAATGTCAGCAATGCCTGGAGCATTCGGGTATTATTAATATTAAACAACATAAGAGTGCAATTCGATGCATGGGCTTAAAAAAATTAAAATAAGGGGAGGAGTTTTCCCGCAGATGTGTGCAGAGTTTTCCTGCAGATTATCGCCGATGTTGTCCGCGGATGATCGAAAAATTTTCCTGCAAATGATCGCAGAGATATCTATAAGAATCAGCGTAGATCAGCGAAACGATCAGCGTATATCAGCGGGAAAGAAGAGCCGTTTACCAGAGCCGTCAAAGAGAGCCGTAATGCTGAATTTATTTCGGCATCCCTCGATCGTTTAATTCGCAATGGTCAATGGCTTCATGAATTGAACCACAAAGACGCTAAGACACCAAGTAACACTAAGCAAAAAAAGTACGGATTCCTCAAAGAAAAAAAGGATCCCTTCCCGATTTTGATCAAGAAGGAATCCTTATGCATTTGTCATTCCGATCCCGATTTTGATCGGGAAGGAATCCCTCCTAAACAACATCGGATCCCTCGTTCCTCGGGATGACATAGGGTTGTCATTCCGATTTCTCCTGTTATTCCTACTTCTCCTGTCATTCCGATCCCGATTTTGATCGGGAAGGAATCCCTCCTAAACAACAACGGATCCCTCGTTCCTCGGGATGACATGGAGTTGTCTTTCCGACTTCTTTCGTCATTCTTATTTCTGATGTCATTCCGATCCCGATTTTGATCGGGAAGGAATCCCTCCTATACAACAGCGGATCCCTCGTGCCTCGGGATGACAAGAGGACTATAAAGATTTTCCTAAAAAACATCGTCACCGATTACTACAATCACCTTACATAAAATGGAATATTAGCGGTCGCCACTTTGTTATGACCGTCGCTTGCATACATAAACAAACGGTAGGGGCCTTTTGCGGCAGGAGTTTTCAAAACAGCGGTTTGCCGGTCTTTTTTAATAACGCTGTTCTCAATAGGTGCGGGCCTTGATTCGCGGTCGCCGCCGCTTTTTAGATCGGTACTCTCAGGCAGCAGCTCCCAGCGAACAGTAAGATGATCACCGTTTTTATCACTTGCATACAAATTGATTGGATAGTTTTTACCGGGCTCTAAATAAATATTTTCTCCAGCCTTTTTATGATCTAAAAGCAGTGAATCTACATGCGGCGCCCGGTTCTTTGGCCAGCTTCCGGTCCATAGGTATTGCATTACATCAACCACTTCCGATTCTTCGCCTTTTTCGGTAAACAGGCCATACCAGGTGGGTGTCCGTTCCTGCTTTTGGCCCCATAAAAACACATACGACCCAACACATCGATCATCCTTTTTAACGGATGCCTCATACCTGCTTTTATAAACGGCGGCTTTTTGGCTGCTGGTTTCTTCTATTGAAGCTTTCCAGGGTGTTTGGGCGGTTTCCCAATGGCCGGTAGGGCCCCATTCGGTTACCATGTATGGGCTATTCCATCCCGCTGCGGTCAAGGCATTCGTTACGCCTGCCAGGCCGCCATAAACCTGTACCGACAGCAGATCAAGCGCAGGGCATCGCTCTTTAATAAAATCGACCTCTTTTTTATTGACCCCCGCAAGCATGGTAGTAACAGGATGATAGGGATCTTCGTGGTGGATCATGGCAGCAATATCATTTACCGCGTTCCATACTTTCGGGTTTTTATACTCAAGGTTTAGTTCGTTGCCTATGCCCCATATTAATAA
>JBBRCW010000141.1:0-16791 GCA_038204535.1 Chitinophagales bacterium
TGCACCTTTGTGTTCTTTGCGCCTTTGTGGTTCAAAAACATTTGGTCTGCAATGATGCACCGGGTACCAATGTACAAGTGCGACCCCGCAAGTATGACGGGGCAAGGCAGCAAGTAAAGCCTCCACAATGCATTCAAAGCCGGCTACATAAAAAACCTTTTCTACACCACCACTTCCGTAACATTTACTGCCACTTGCTTATGCATCAGGTTGAGGAACCGGTGCATGGCTTCCATACTTTTTATATCATTTACAATCAGCAAAAATACCTTACCGGCCTGTTTTAATTTGGCTTTGTTGGTGCCTGTCTGTAAGTAGGCCAATATATTCTTAAATATTTCTGATTCAAAATAGGGGCTGTCGGGGCGGTTAATGAAATAGCATCGGAGTGTGTTGTCTTTTAGTGTCATTTTTTCGAAGCCAAACTGAACGCCTAACCTGCGGCATTTTACGGTGGTAAACAAGTCTTCAACCGGCGCCGGAATTGGGCCGAACCGGTCGAGCATTTCTATTTTAAACGCTTCCAGTTCCGCGTCGTTTTCGCAGTTATCCAGCCGGGTATAGAGAGACAAACGCTCGGTAATACTATCTACATAACTATCGGGTATCAATATTTCAAGATCGGTATCTATAGTGCAGTCGGTCACAAAATCATCCTGCTGTTGTATCTCATCTTTAAACAATTCTTTAAAATCGCTTCGTTTTAATTCCCGGATGGCTTCGTTCAATATCTTCTGGTACATTTCAAACCCTATATCGGCCATAAAACCGCTTTGCTCCCCTCCTAACATGTTTCCCGCTCCGCGTATGTCCAGATCGCGCATGGCTATCTGAAAACCGCTGCCTAATTCGCTATGCTGCTCTAAAGTCTGAAGGCGTTTGCGGCTATCGCTTGGCAGACTGCTCAGGGGCGGGGCCAGCAAATAACAGAAAGCTTTCTTATTGCTTCGGCCAACCCGGCCCCGCAACTGGTGCAAATCGCTCAGGCCAAAATGGTGGGCATTGTTTATAATGATGGTATTTACATTGGCAATATCAACGCCGCTTTCTACAATATTGGTACACACGAGCACATCGTATTTTCGATCGATGAAATCCATGATCCTTTCTTCCAGTTCGTGGCCTTCTAACTGACCATGGGCATAACCAATGCTCAGATCCGGACAAAGACCTTGTATCATGGCAGCCATTTCGCCAAGGCCATGCACCCGGTTATGTATAAAAAAGACCTGGCCGCCTCTTTCTGTTTCGTAGTAGATGGCATCGCGAATGGCATCGGCGCTAAAGGTTTGCACCTCGGTTTGTATGGGCTGGCGGTTAGGTGGCGGCGTGTTAATGATACTCAGGTCCCTGGCTCCCATCAAACTAAACTGAAGCGTACGAGGTATGGGCGTTGCCGTAAGGGTAAGGCTGTCCACATTTGTTTTTAATGTCTTCAATTTTTCTTTTGCCCCTACACCAAACTTCTGTTCCTCATCTATGATCATGATGCCGAGGTCTTTAAATTTCACCTCTTTACCCAGCAATGAATGCGTGCCGATCACGATATCAATTTTGCCCTCTTCCAGTCTTCTATAAACTTCCTTTTTTTCTTTGGCCGATCTAAAGCGGTTCACATAATCCACCGTAACCGGAAAATCTTTTAGCCTGTCTGTAAAAGTTTTATAGTGCTGAAAAGCCAGGATGGTGGTAGGCACCAAAATAGCAGCCTGCTTTCCATCCAGGCAGGTTTTAAAGGCTGCCCTGATGGCAATCTCTGTCTTACCAAATCCCACATCACCACATATCAGCCGATCCATGGGGCTGGGGCTTTCCATGTCTTTCTTTACATCTTCGGTAGCCTTGCTTTGGTCGGGCGTATCCTCATAAATAAACGATGCTTCCAGTTCGGTTTGCATGTAATTATCAGGTGCATGCGAAAAACCGGTTTGAGCCTTGCGTTCGGCATATAATTTTATAAGGTCGAAAGCAATTTCTTTTACCTTGCTCTTCGTCTTTTCTTTTAGCTTCCACCATGCATCACTTCCAATCTTGTTTATCTTAGGTATCGTTCCGTCCTTGCCGGTAAACTTGCTGATTTTATGCAGCGAGTTAATATTGACATAGAGTATATCGTTGTCTTTATAAATAATGCGAACGGCCTCTTGCAAACGACCATTCACTTCCAGTTTTTGCAGGCCGCTGTACGTACCCACCCCATGATCGATATGCGATACATAATCGCCCGGCTGCAGTTCGCGAAGCGTACGCAGGGTTAATGCTTTGTTCTTGTTATAAGCCTGTTTTACTTTGTATTTATGGTAACGTTGAAATACCTGGTGATCGGTGTAGCAAACCACTTTGGCATCTTCATCAATAAAACCCCGATGTATTGCAGTACCAATGGGCGTAAAGTGTATTTCAGCTTTAAGGTCTTCAAAAATACTGTGCAGCCTTTCCAGTTGCTTTGGATTATCGGCGAAGATGTAAAGCTCAAAACCTTTGCTCTTCCAATCTTTCAGGTCTTTTATCAACAGGTCGAACTGGCGGTTAAAGGAGGGTTGCTCGCGGGTGTTGAAAACAACTTCACTCCTGCTCTCTTCTAAAGAATGAGCGGAAGAACCAGTTTTGCCTTCCTCAACGCGCAGGGAAGATGCCTGCCTTCCAAACTGCACGACATGACGGCTTTCCAATTGTTTTTCGATAACGGAGGCTTTAACGAAATCAGCTTCGTTTACATCCTTCAAAACTTTGGCATCTTCTTCTTCCTCTTCCTGCTTTTTATCAGTGCCTTCCGCTTGCTGATGCAAAAACACTTCAAGGTCTTCCTCCTGGGTAATGATGCGTTCTTTGGCAAACTGCCATTCTTCCATCCACACGACCGTGTTCTCTGGTAAAAATTCTAACAACGAAATTTTATCGCCGCTGTCAAACTGTGTTTTAACGTTTGGTATAATACTAACCTGCAGCAGCTTTCTTTCGCTCAGTTGTGTTTCGGGATCAAAAATGCGTATGCTGTCCACCTCGTTACCAAACAATTCTACCCGGTAAGGCTTTTCGTTGCCAAATGAATAAATGTCCAGGATACCGCCGCGCAAAGCGAACTGGCCCGGCTCGTACACAAAATCGGTCCGGTCAAAACCATACATTACCAGAAGTTCCATTAAACTATCTGGATTTATCGTTTCGTTGATTTTTAGCTGGATAATGTTTCCGGAAAGCGTTTTGGGCAGCACCACCTTTTCGAACAATGCCTCGGGGTGCGTAACAATGATCTTTTTATTTCCGCCAGACGATAGTTTCATCAACGCTTCGGCACGCAACATTACATGGCTGCTGTTCAGCAATTTGAAATTTTTGCGATTTTTAAAGGAAGAGGGAAAGTAAAATAGATCCAGGGCATGCGTAAGGCTCTCCAGCGTATTATGAAAATAGGCGGCATCTTCGGCATCGTTTAGGATGACCAGGTGGTTTAACTGCGATGTGGCCGGATGGTCAAAAATCGCCGAAACCACAAACTGGCTGCTGCTGCCCTGCAAATTTTTTAGGTAAATATGCTGAGGCTGAGACGAAGTAAGCCTGTCCGCCAATTGAAAAAGGCGGGGGTTATTTTTAAACTTTTCAGTTAAATGCTGCAAATTCATTCGGTACTAAAACTCCTTTTGCCCGGTTTTGTTACCAGGGCATTTTTTTGGATGGCAAAGATAACAAAGGTGAGGTTAGTGGGAAAATGAAGGTTGTTAAGGTTTGAGATTCGCTTTTGAACCCGATAAAAACGGACAGTATTATAAAGAAAACTACATTTCAGATCAGTAATTCCGGAGCAAAATGTATCCATCAAAAATCATGAACCTGACTTGGATTAATATGATCTACCGCAGGATTAATAGGTGAAAGGAACTTCTACTACGGTATTTTCCCAGACAAGTTTCATAACCCCCTGTTTTGCATCCCCTTTATCAAATTGAATGGTGAAATTTTCAACAGTTGTATTCAAATTTCCTGATGGTGCAGTAACCCTTACAACATCGTTTTGATCTTTGTAACTGTATGCTCCCCAATAATCCAGGTCGCTATTTAATATAATGGTCCATTCTTTTTCGCCTGCAATGGTAAAAAGCGAATATGTCCCCGCTTTCACATTTTTTCCGGCCAATACAACATCTTTATAAAATTTAATTTCGGTCGCCTCATTGGCTCCTGCTCTCCAAACCTTACCAAATGGAACCAGTTTGCCAATTACTTCCCGGTTATTTTTTTGTGGACGGCTATAAATAACCCTTATTATGGCTTCGTCTCCGGCTTTTCTGTCATGAGCAAAATTATTTGGAAAATAGGCCATATCCATAGGACTTTTATCGACACCTGCAAAATTTTGAGCAATGCCAATTCCTGAAAACAAAAGGACAACGATTACTGACAGAATAAATTTTTTCATAATTTTTATTTGATAGATAATTTCCCTGGAAATTCCAGGATGGCTTATCCGTAGCGATTTGCAGGGAAGGTATGAAATTATCGATTACAGTAATTGCAGTTCGGAATATGGGTTCAAATAAACAGGTAAAGTTATTCAAGGTTTCGCTTCGTGAAAATCGATTCTTACAGAAGAAAATTTGTTCACCCCTTTATGGGATAGTCACTTTTGAAGCAATCATTTTTGTTTTGTAATGCGTGTAATCATTCCGACGAAGGAGGAATTCCTAATAAAACAATAGTGGACTCCTTAATAAGGAATCCCCCACAGCATAATAAGGGATCCCTCGTTCCTGCCAATGACACATTTGTAAACAATTTGTGAAGTTTCCCCTCCTTTCAAGGAGGGGACCGATTTTATGCGAAGCATAAAATCAGGGGTGGTTAAACTCCGCTTTAATTTTTTCTAACACCCAGGCGATATCTTCATACACCCACTTGTTTTCGAAGCGGATCACTTTTATTCCTGTACTTTTTAGATAATTTTCTGTGACACGATCTTTCTCAATGCCTGGATCCCAAAAATGATCTTCACCATCCAACTCAATCACTAATTTTTCGGATGGGCAATAGAAGTCAGCAATAAAATTTCCGATGCTATGTTGACGACGAAATTTGCGGTTTTGCAGTGGGCTCTTTTGAAGATGTGTCCAGATGACGGCCCCGGCGGAGGTGCTGTAGTTGCGGAGTTGTTTTCGGAGAGGTTTTAATTCGGGTTTGTTGTTGATGACATTTTTCATGTGCTGCGTTTAACCACCCCTGAATGTTTTTATAACAAGTTATAAAAACATTCTGTCCCCTCCTTTAAAGGCGGGGAAACTTTTGCAGGTTGGTTTACGGGCTGGTAAAAGTTCGATTTTTGGCAAAAGGACGTTTCGAAATTAGACGCTTTCTGCTCTGTCATCTTCAAAGAACTTTTTTGGGAACCAAAAATTAATCACTCGGGATGACATAGAGTTTGTCCTATCTTCAACATAATAAAACACGCATTTCCTCAAAAAATTTTTGCCAAATATTCCAACATATGAAATTGAAATCTTTATTACTATTCCTTCTTACCACGTCACTTCTTGCTATTACCCCTTATAGCATTATTGGCCAAAATTCAAAAACACCGCTGGTGGATGTAGTCATTTATGGCGGTACAGCCGCGGCTGTAACGGCGGCTGTCCAGATAGCAAAAATGGGTAAATCGGTTTTAATTGTTTGCCCCGAAAAACATTTGGGCGGATTGTCCTCCTCGGGACTCGGCTTTACCGATACAGGAGATAAGAGTGTGATCGGCGGATTGGCAAGGGAGTTTTACCAAGGCGTATATAGTTATTACCAAAAGCCTGAAACATGGAAATATCAACAAAAAGAAAGTTATGGAAACGTGGGCCAGGGCACACCCGCCATTGACGGCAACAACAGAACCATGTGGATATTTGAGCCCCATATAGCTGAGCAAATTTTTGAAGACTTTGTAAAGCAATACAACATTAGGGTGATACGGGGAGAGTGGCTTGACAGGCAAAAAGGAGTAGAAATAAATAATGGAACTATACATAGCATCACGATGCTTAGTGGTAAAACATACAAGGCAAAAGTATTTATTGACGCCACTTACGAGGGTGACCTGATGGCGGCTGCCGGCGTGCATTATACGGTGGGCAGAGAAGTGGCAACTATGTACAACGAAGAGTGGAACGGTGTGCAGGTTGGTATTTTACATCATGGTCATCATTTTGGCAACAGAAAGATCAGTCCTTACAAAATTGAAGGCGACCCAGCCAGCGGATTATTGCCCCGCATTTCTGCCGACGATCCTGGTAAACGCGGTGAAGCCGACAATAAAATACAGGCTTATTGTTACCGCTTATGCCTTACCAAAAAGGATGACAACAAGGTGGCCTTTAAAAAGCCTGAAGGTTACGATCCTTCGCAATACGAATTACTGGTTAGGGTGTTTAACTCCGGCTGGCGCGAAACCTTTAACAAGTTTGACCCGATACCCAATTTAAAAACAGATGTAAACAATCACGGCCCATTCAGTTCGGATAACATAGGTATGAATTACGATTATCCTGAGGCTTCGTATGACCGCCGCAGGCAGATAAACCAGGAGCATGAAACCTATCAGAAAGGGCTGTTGTACTTTATAGCTCATGACCCACGCATACCAAAAGACGTGCAATCTAAAATGAATGAATGGGGTTACGCTAAAGATGAATTTAAAGACAACGGCAACTGGCCCTACCAGATATACGTTCGTGAAGCAAGAAGGATGGTGGGCGCCTATGTAATGACAGAAAATGAACTGATGGCAAAGAAGCCGGTACTCGAGTCTATAGGTATGGGATCGTACACTATGGACTCACACAACGTGCAGCGATACATTACACCCGAAGGTTTTGTACAAAACGAAGGAGACATCGGCGTAAAGCCACCTAAGCCGTACAAGATAGCCTTAGGCAGTATATTGCCGGTTAAACAAGAGTGCAAAAACCTGCTGGTTCCCGTAGCGGTGTCCAGTTCACATATTGCCTTTGGCTCCATACGAATGGAACCGGTATTTATGATTTTGGGCCAGAGCGCCGCGATCGTCGCCTCGTTGGCGATTGATGCAAATGCTGCTGTTACTGATGTGCCTTATGAAAATATAAAGGAGAAGCTGAATGAGGCGGGGCAGGTGTATTGATAGCAAAGCAGTTAACGGGGCGCATTTAAAATTGTCGCTGTTTATTGGCTGCGATAGTAGTTTCAATCTCCTCGTCATTGCGCCGTGCCCCGTCCGAAGGCGGAGGAGGAGCAGCATGCTCCATTTTCATGCGCATAGGAGTCAACTTAAGAATTCAATAATTTCGCTAAACCTATACCAGGCAATAGTTTGACGCGAATGAGTTGTAAGAAAAGAATTAAAAATTGGTAGAAATTGATTGGGTAGAAATCTTTCAATAGAACAACTAATTGGACCTTCAATTTCAGACACACGTAAAAGCGTCATTGTAAATTACCGACCAAGGGAACTTTTAGAATTTGGTTTTCGGGGGTTATTTCCAGCGCTTCCAAAATGTGCCGATGCTACGCATCTCGAAAATAGCGTTGTCACTTTCCCCAACGGATTGAAATCTCCCGGTATCCGGGACTACCACATGAGACGATGCTACGCATCTTCAAATAGGCTGTCAAAATGGAAACAGAAATAGAAGATCCATAGGCGATCCATTTAATAGCCCCGTCTTAATCCGCAGAAAAATACAAAGGGAGAAATGTTAAAACTATCAGCTGGACTACGTTAATAATCCGGTTTCTGCCTGGGGAAAAATTAAGTAGATATATCGCAGAGCCGTAGGCTCGATCAATATGGTAGTCCCGAATAGCGGGAGGTTTTAACCCGAGGAAAAAGCGAAATAGAAAATTTGGGAGAGCCGTAGGCTCGATTCATATGTCCAATAACAGATAGAGGAAAGCATGCCTGAATTTTTGTGGTTAAGTCAATCCCACAAAATTCAGATCTCGTGATCCCATACCACAAAATCAATTATTTAGGCTGAGTTGTTCGCAATACAAAACATTGCATTGAAAGCTAGATATGTAAAGCGGTGATGTCGGTTATCCGAAAGCTAGGGATGGAGAAGCAGGTTTCTTGTAAAAGGACAACCGGCATGGATCAAAATAGATCATTAAAAGAAAAAATGCTGTTACCCTTTAGGTCCCGATATTGATCGTATTAGCGTCAACTTAAGGATTAAAAATTTAGCTAAAACTTTTACCTGGCATTGGTTTGAACGAAAAGATTGTTTAGGAATTAATAGAAACCGATTTACTGCAGATTGTGTGGAAATAGCCGCCATAAAAATATTCGGCAAAGGATGTAACAAAATCGGAGCAGAATAAATGCCTTCTGTTCGTTCAAAAAACAAATTAAATTGACGCCTATGCTTTTTCTTTAGGGAAAACAATCCCTCTACTCAATCAGGTTAACAAATGGCTGGGGATTGCTTCGCAAGACTTATAATGACCCACGCTTATTTCCTGCGACAATCTGAAAAGCACCCGTCTAACAACTCGTAAGAAAACTACTGCTATATTTGGCAATAGATATACAACCCAACCCCATGTCTTACTGTAGTGCTATAAAAAATATGACGGAAGAGAAAAAGGCTTTGCACAAGCCTTATCACGATACGCTTTACGGCTTTCCAATTGATGACGACAATGAATTGTTTTGCCGGCTGGTGCTGGAGATTAACCAGGCCGGGCTGAGCTGGGAGACCATTCTTAAAAAAGAACCTGGCTTCAGAAGGGCTTATGACAATTTCAACATCAAAAAAATAGCAGCTTATTCTGAAGCCGAAAGGGAGAGACTGCTGGCTGATCCGGGAATTATACGCAACAGGCTAAAGGTAAATGCCGCTATTGAAAATGCAAAAGCTATTTTCATGCTTCAGAAAGAGTTTGGTTCTTTTGGCAAATGGCTACAACATCATCATCCATTAACAAAAGAAGAATGGGTTAAACTTTTTAAGAAGACATTCAAATTTACCGGTGGTGAAATTGTAAACGAGTTTTTAATGAGCATTGGCTACCTGCAGGGTGCCCACACTTCTGATTGCAAAGTATATAAACAAATAATTAAGACAAAGCCAATGTGGTTGAAGGTGTAAGAGGCCGTTAAGAATTAAAGCGGTAAATAATATTTTTTTAAAAGCTGAAGATGCCTTTTTTCAAATGAAAAAAAATTGCCACCAACAATTCAGACAAGGCTGGCAACAACAGTATGCGATAAAAATTCAAGGATCGAATCTTAAAAAATAATTTTCATACAGCTTTCAAACAGATCACGAATTTACTTTGCACCATGTGCACGTAAATATTTTGCCACCCGGTCATTTTCGTTTTTGATAGCCTCTTTAAGTGGCGTTTCTCCTTCATTATTTTTCGCGTTCACATCGGCGCCGGCCTTAATAAGAACATCAATTACTTCATCGGCTTCTTTTGTTTCGGCACTCCGAATGTAATGAATGGGATAGTCGCCAAAATCATCCCTGGCATTAATATCGGCTGAAGCTTTTAAGAGAACTCTTACTATTTCAACTTTACCATTACTTACAGCAAAATGCAATGGGGTTCTCTTGTATTCACCTTTAGCATTTACATTGGCTTTCATTGCTATTAAAAGCTTAACCATTTCTGGTGAGGCGGTGCCCGATTCAACAGCGACATGCAATGGCACATTACCTTCTTTGTTTTTTTCATTAACGTTGGCGCCTTTGGAAAGCAGCAGTTTCACTATCTCTATATTTCCACCGTCAACCGCATTTTCAAAGCAAGAATTAAAGCCGTTGCCTTTTAAATCAATTCTTGCTCCGGAATTAAGAAAGAGCTTAACCACTTCCAATTGATTGTTATCTACAGCCAGGTGCATTGGATACTCTCCGTTGTCCAATTCTTCGTTTACATTTAAACCACTTTTCAGGAATATTTCAATAATTGAAAGCCTTCCCTCTTTAATCACTGTTGGCCATAGGGTTGCCGGCTTTGCACCTTTCGCGATAAACAGCTTTACAAAATCCGCGTTGTTTCCCCTAACCGCTTTCTCAAATAACTCATCAATATTTTTGGGATGGCTATTTACTTTTATCAATGCATCAGCTATACCATTGTTCTTTTTCTCCAGGGCCACCTGTATCAGTTTTTCAACATTTGCCGGTTCTATATCTTTTGTAAGAATTGCCTTTACAATTTCAACATTGTTTGATTTAACTGCTGTGGTTAACGATTTATCTAAATTCTCTTTTGAAGTTTTTGCTGCCAGCAATGCATTTACAAAATCCATATTCCCTGTTTCAATTGCTTCTTCAAGAGGAATAGTTGAACTCATTCGGCCCCTGTCGTTAACATCTGCTCCAGCCTCAATCAGCAATTTAACCATCTCCAGGTTTTTCTTTTTTATAGCGATAATAACAGGAAGATTGTCAGAAGAGGCTTCATTAACATTGGCTCCTGCTTTTAAGAGTGCCCGTGCTATCTCCGCATCACCACTTTTTATGGCAAATTGCAATGGTGTGTTCTGGCCCTGGTTTCCGCTTTTTATATTGGGGCTGGTACCGGCCTGCAACAAATACTTTGCCGCCGTTGCCTGGTGGGTTTCTGCAGCCCTTAACAACAATTCCTTTCGTAACAACAAATTTGTACCGCTAACATTGGCCCCATGCGCCACCAAATAATTTACCATTGCGCTACTGGTTGCGGTATCCTCTCTTTTATGGTTATAAATATCGCTTTGAAAAGCAAGTAACAACGGCATGTTACCAGTTTTTCCAATTGCATTTATATTGGCTCCGTTTGTTACCAACAACTTTACCATATCCACGTTCTTAGAAGCTACTGCCAGGTGAAGAAGGCTTTCGCCAGTGCGTTCTAATAAGCTATTAATGTTGTTGGTTGCTTTCACCAATACTTTCATCATATCAGTTTTGCCCTCACTTACTGGCCCGTAAAGCATATCAGGTTCGGCTTTGGCCCCTGTAGCAATTGTTTGTTGAACAATGGTTATATTATTCGATTGAATGGCCTGGGCTATCCTCGGGAAGTTTTCAATTTTTTCGCTGGCATTCGCCTTAGCGCCATAAGACCTTAATAAATCTGTTATAGTTATGTCAGCGTGGCCTGTCGCATACGAAAGAAGGGACAGACCATCTTCATCTTTTTCGTTAACATTGGCTCCAGCCTCTGCCAACAGCTTCACCAACTCAGCATTCCTGTTCAATACTGCCAGGTGCAATGGGGCTACTTGCGTGTTATAATTTTTGTTTACGGGAGCTTTTGCCTGTATAAGCAGCTTCACCAGCCCAACATTGTTCTTATGTATGGCATAACATAAAGGATTATAACCGTCTTCATCCATCACATTTAAATCTGCCCCGGCGTGCAACAACAATTTTGCAGTTTCTACATCCTCCTCATCAATGGCAAGCATTAAAGGCGATTCTTTCTTACCTGATAAAAAATTTGGGTTTGCCCCGGAACTTAGTAAAAGGGCTGTGATGGCTGGGTTACCAGCCCGGGCAGCATGAAGCAGCGGAGTAAAATACTCTCCATCTTCGTCATCTATAACATTGGGGTCAGCACACGAGGAAAGCAGTTTTTTAATTGCAGAGATGTCCTTTCGTTGCACCGCCGCTATCAAAGCAATACTATCGTCTTCAGGAAAAGCTAATTGAACAGGGTAGCCCCATGCTTTTGCCTTTTTTAGGATAACATCTATGGTTAGTGCTCTGCCAAAAGGAGGTTCATCGGAAGTAGTCATTCCAATAATGTTGGCATCCTCATCCAACAAAGCACCCCCCGAATGCCCCTTGTTGATAAACAATGATTGAAAAACGATTTCATTTTTTTCTACCCTCACCATTTTATCAGGATCTACTGAAATACTCCATGCAACTCCATTAGGATTGCCCAGGCAATAAACGCCGTCGCCGCGTTCAAGGTCGCTGGTTGTAGCGAGGTGCGCAAAAGGTAACAGACAAGAATTTATTCCCTGTTTAGATACATCATCAATGCTTAGAACGGCCAGGTCTAATCCCTCTTCGCCGGCAATTTTCAAAATAGAAGGTTTGAAAATTTTTCCCGGAAGTTGCTTCAACTTTACCTGTATGTTTTGTGGCTGAATATTGCCACGATGAATGACATGACTGGCTGTCGCGATAAAAATTTTATCCTTTGACCTGCCAAAGATTATTCCTGCTCCAAATTCCGGTATCCCATCGTATTCGGCGCTTATCATGGCCACTAAAAAAGGGGTATGCTCCATATTTTTTTGAAAATACAGGTCGACATCGTCATTCGCATTTTGACTTTGTCCAAATGAACGACCATGGAAAATGGAAAACCCACAAATACAAACCAACATGTATAATAGCGTACGGTTCATCTTGATTTCTTTTTAAAAATTTTAATTTGGATGGTTGGCAAGTAAGAACCAGGCAAAAATTATTTAGATCAAATTCTCCTTTTTCGAAACTAAACATCCCGGCAATACTCTAACCATGGCTTTAGAGGCTGTCTAAATGATTATTTACAATACCAGCGCTGGTTTTCATAGGATCCCCGAAAAAAGTCGGGATTTCGCAATTCAGTTTTTTGGTACAAGCGATATTTCTTTGCTCAACATTGTTGCGTCGCAAATAGCGAAGCGTATTCATTGAGACCTTTCAAAAGACATTATTACCGAAATAATCACTTTATCATTTGTAAATAAAGCATCTTCAGTTTTCATGTCATTAGTTGCTAACTAAATTTAGACAGATTCTTAGCATTGTTTAATTTTTAGCGCCCAAAGACCTTAGCAGAGTTGCCATTTCAGGATAACCATGGCTTATTGCAAGGCCAAGTGATGTGTACCCGCTATCATCAATCGCATTTAGATCGGCCCCTGCTTTAAGCAATGTAATTACACCGGTTTTCCATTGGCCAATTGTAGCAGTCATTAAAGGCGTAATACCAAAAGTGGCTTTTACATTCGGGTGTGCACCCGCCTTCAAAAGCAAATTCATTGCTTCTTCCGATTGTCGTTTAACTGCATTTATTAAGGGAGTAGCGCCATATTCATTGGCTTGATTTACTTTACTACCAGCCTTTAACAACAATTTTATTCGCTCAACATCGCCTGCAGCAGCAGCATTTTGAAGGAAGGTAAATCCATAATTGTCCGGGGCATTAACGTCTATCCCGGAGTCTATAAAGTATTTTAAAATCTCAGCTTTGTTAGCCCAATAAGCCGCTATACGGCCATCGTGATCTTTTATAGTAAGTTTTGCTCCGGCCTTCACCAACAATTTCGCCGTTTCCCATTTTTCTTCCTTTAACGAATAATGTAATGGCGTATTTCCGTCTGCATCAACCGCGTTTATATTGGCACCGGATTTTAGTAACATAGTTATTGCCGCTACTTTCCCCAGTCCGGCTGCATAATGTAACGGAGACGATTCATGTTCATCCTTTACGTTTACATTACCTCCGCATATCTCCAGCACATTTTTAATGCCCTCCACATCTCCATTGTACGCAAACCAGTGTAAAGCGTTTGTTTGATAATCTAATACAGGCATTAATTGAACCGGGTAATTCCATCGCCTTACCTGCTTTAAAATTGAATCTATGTTCAGCACCCTTCCAAAAGGCGGCTGATCCGCCACAATCATTCCTACAAGGCATGCGTCTTTATTTAGCAACGCGCCTCCTGAATGACCACTGCTTATAGATGAAGACTGGAATACAATATTGTTGCCCTTAATTTCCGATATCTTATCAGGTTCGGGAGTAATTGCCCAGCCCACTCCGTTTGGATTTCCCACCGGATACACTGAATCCCGGCGTTTTAATTCATCTGTAATTCCTAAGCGGTCAAACGAAATATCACATACGTTGACACCCTTCGCAGCTAAGCCACCCACTTCCAAAACAGCGAGATCTAATCCATTTTCACTGCCATGCTGCAGCAATTTGCCTTCAAAATTCTTATCAGGAAATTTTTTGAACGATACGGAAATTTTTTGTGGTGTCAGTGCTCCCCTGTGAAGTATATGCCAGGCCGTGGCAATTAACAACTGATCCTTGCGCCGTCCGAAAATTATTCCTGAGCCAAACTCTTCTACCCCATCATAACTGGCTCTTAACATTACAATTAGTTGGGCAGTCTTTTCAAATTCAGTATCAAAATCTTCCTCTTCATCCTGGGCAAACAGCAAAACAGGTAAACATGCAAGCCATAGCACTGCAACTAAAATAATGATCTTCTTAATAAAAATTTTGTTGCAAATACTTTTCATTTCTTTTCCCTCCACCATTTGAAAACCGTAAACATCAAACCAAAAAAATAAAGCGTGGTTCCCCACAACAACGACAGGCCATGCCTTGCACTCAGCCATTCCAGGTAGGTAGGCATCAGGCTCACTTCGTTTTCATCGTTACCTGTAGTCATGCCTTTAACCACACCATGAAAGGAGAATGCGATTTTGTCATCTTTTAACTCCAGCGTTCTTATTTCGCCTTTTGATGACGAGAATCTCAGTTCCTGCCCCGAACGTATTCGTTGCTCTTTTCCACCCAACGATTCATAAAATAATGAACCTGATAAAATGGAAGATATCACCCTAACCACCGTTTGGTCGCCATCAACATGCTGTTCTATACTAAATAAATTAAGGCTGTCAATATGTAGCAAGCGTGAAAACCTGCTGCTGGTTTCAGGTAACAGCTTTAGGTCTATATCAATATTTTTGTTACCCGATTTAAATTCAACAGCCCTTGGGCTTGCAATGTTTAACGCTTGTTCGGGCAGGCCTGGGCGGCCCATTTTTATAATACCATTTACACCTGCCCGAAGGTTTGTAGCTGGTCCACTCATTGATAAGCGATACTGACCCGAATTTTCAAAAGGTTTAAAACTAAGATGCGTTTTTGCAGGTATCAGCATTGCTGCAAGTGTAACGGATCCGGGTTCAGCATTTGTAGTTGCTGGCGCTAACCTTATAGCTAAATTTTGATCTTCAGACTCTTGTAACACCTCTTCACCACTTGTGGCCGATCGGGGCAGTTTTACTTCCTTCATACCCGAAACGCCTAACGATGAAAGGTTCATATCTTCGGAAAGTAATTGCTGTATGGGAAGCCTGAAGTCTACTTCCGACAGAGTAATATCCATTTCAATTTCGGTGGATGATACCCTTGCAAAGAGTAACAGGCTTGCTATTGCCAATGTCATCAATAATGCTGCGATAACAGGCCACCTCAATGGCTTTGTTTCAGGCTGAGAAAGGTTTTGCAGTTCAATAAGGTGAGCCAATCTTTCAATTTCTTTCAACTTATCTTCATTAATATTGCCATCGGTTTTCAGTGCCTGTTGCCTGAGCTCTGCAGTTTGCCTTTCAAGCAGCAGTTTTAATTGATCAGGTTTCGCTTTTTGGTTACCAGGTTTCAACCGCTAAATTTTATGGGTGATAAAAATAAAAAGGTAGCGTTGAAGAGCCACCGTTCCTAAATGAAGCGCCAATTTCCAGGTAATAAATCCCTGATGTTTTTAACCCGCTAACCGGAATATTAATAGGTCTTTCTGCCGGGTAATATCCGTAATTTAGCGGCTCGCCGTCTTTAATAAACTTTTGCAATTTCCCGTCTGCCGCAACGGGTGCGATAGATACATAAATCTCCTTCATTTCTATGCCCGGCATTAGCAAAAGGCTATACTCATTTTTATTGTTATTCGTCTTTTTATCCTTGTTTATGTTTAATGGAATGAAAACATTTTTTTTTGCGTCTCCAATCATCAAAGGAGTAAAAGCGAGGATACCAATGTCATTTTTAACAATGCCAAGAGAAGCAAGCAGATTAGTTGGCCAACTAAAAGATGTTCTGGAGTTAGGCTGGTCAGAGTCCATTCGATAATACAACTTTCTTTTTAATCCCTGAGCACGCAGGTGCATATCTGAGGCGCCGGGAATTTTGTTCCATTCAATCAGTATCGGTTTACCATTTTGCACATTATAGGCGCCAAATACTTGGGTAAACGATGCCAGTTGCAGCGAAGTGCTGCCTACTTCTTTAATATAAATTCCTTCGCAGCGATCGCCACGGTCCTTATAACCCAAAGGCCCATTTGAAAGTTTGGTTAGAGAGGGGTCGCAATTGCTTTGCGCGGCTAGTTGGGCGCGGCAAACATCACCGCCTAAACCGGCGATTAATATAATCAAACCTATTGACCGGAAATTCATATAATTAATCTTAAGCTTTAAAAGCCCACATCCTATAAATTTACAATTTATAAATGGTTATTAAAAGACAGCTTTTTTCCTGGCCAAATTCTTTATTCATAAAACAAAAACATCCGGGGCGATCTTGTTTCTTTACCTAAACATAACCTTGGTATATTTATAACAAACACCAACAAGGTATGCGTCAAAAAGAAAAAGGAAACAGCGCCTCTTTAAATAGCCGGCTTCAAAAACTTCATTCGAAAATTGTCAATTACCTGTTTTCTGTCCTGGTACTATTTAGTGGAGTAAAATCTTTCGCCCAAAACATGGAAAGCAATTACCGTATTTTTTCAGTAAAGGAAAATAAAGAAGTTGCCCTTGACGCAATAGTGAATGATATGGCCAATTACGATGTAGCTTTTTTTGGTGAAGAACACAACGACTCAATTACCCATTACCTGCAACATATTTTGTTTGAAAGCCTGTTTGCCAAATATGGCGATAAAATGGTATTGTCGCTCGAAATGTTTGACCGGGATGTGCAACCGATCATGAACGAATACCTGGCCGACGCCATCCGCGAAAAAAATTTTTTAAA
>JBBRCW010000142.1:0-16745 GCA_038204535.1 Chitinophagales bacterium
CAACCTTTCCTCCAACAAACCCGCAAAAGTCTCAAAATAAACGATCACATCTTCCCGCTTATTTTTCCTTAACCACCTGAAACCGCCGGGCAGGTTTTTCAACACTTTTTTATCATCCAAATACTCCAGATTATGAATGTCTGTCGGAGTTAGCCCCAGCTTTTCAAGTGATGAAATGAGCATGTTTACCGGTGCATCGGTAACATAACAATATTCCTCGGCCAGTTCGGTCCATTCGCCAAAGCCGGTATGGGCGTAGGTTAATATTTGCTGGCGGCTTAGATCGGTTACTACCTGCAGCAGGTTTCCGCAATTACAACTGCCATGGTTTCCCCAGGCGTAGGAAGCGCCGTCTTGCAAACGAAGAGCGGTTGTACGCAACGCGTCTATCAATGGTTTAGAAGGATGTGCCATAATTTTAAAGTTACTAATAAACAGATTCAAACGTGGTTTTGTTGAATTTTGGGTCGCGTTTTTGTTGCGGTGGTAATTCATTTAATATCATCTTCACAAAAAATACTTTTTAATGCAAATTTTGAAGTACTGGCCCGGGCGCCTTTTTATGAAAGTGTTTAAAGACTTACACCCCCTTTCTCCTATTTTTGCGGCACTGAAACTTTTTACGATCTATAAATTTTCTAACCGTCTTTATAAAAATTCTTATAATGAGGAATACCCCTTTTACCGACAAACATATTACGCTCGGCGCAAAAATGGCGGAGTTCGCAGGTTATAATATGCCCATAAGCTATACTGGCATAAACGACGAACACCATGCGGTTCGCAAAAACGCGGGCATATTTGATGTAAGCCACATGGGAGAGTTTATTATAAAGGGCGAAAATGCACTCGACCTTATACAACGGGTAACTACCAACGATGCAAGCAAATTAACAGCAGGTAAGGCGCAGTACAGTTGCCTGCCAAATATGGAAGGTGGAATAGTGGATGATCTGATTGTTTACTGTCTTGAAGAAAATAAGAGCTACATGCTGGTGGTTAATGCCAGTAATATTGATAAAGACTGGAACTGGATAAGAAGCTTTAATAACCAGAATGCAGAGATGTTTAATATCAGCAACAAGACATGCCTGCTGGCCATACAAGGCCCCAACGCTACAAAAATTTTGCAGCCGCTGACCGATATAGATATTATGAACCTTAAATACTACACGTTTGTAAGGGGAAGATTTGCGGGTGTAGAAAATGTAATCATTAGCGCAACAGGTTATACAGGGAGCGGCGGGGTTGAAATTTATTTTGAGAATAAAGACGATGCCGCTGAAACAATTTGGAACGCAATTTTTGAAGCAGGATTGCCGCAGGGATTGAAACCCATAGGATTGGGTGCCCGCGACACATTGCGTCTTGAAATGGGTTATTGCCTGTATGGTAACGATATAGACGACACTACTTCGCCACTGGAGGGTGGCCTCGGCTGGATTACAAAATTTACCAAAGACTTTAATGCAAAGCAGATTATTGAGCAGCAAAAGGCTGAAGGAATAAAACGCAAACTGGTCGGTTTCGAAATGGTAGATAAGGGAATACCACGCCATGGCTACGAAATACAGGATCAGGAAGGCAAAAAAATTGGGGAAGTTACCAGCGGAACCCAGGCCCCATCGTTGGGCAAAGCTGTGGGGCTGGGTTATGTAGCTAAAGAATTTTCGAACCTTGATTCCAAAATTTATATTAAAGTAAGAGATAAATCGCCGGAAGCTAAAGTGGTTAAATTACCTTTTATTGCATAAGGCATTGTAACGGTCAGATTAATAACCAATAGGGCGGAATAGTGAAGCTGGTTATTTGCAGACATAAGAAAGAAACGTCACTGTAAATTTATTTTAGTATCTGCCGGAATTCAGGCTGGAGATCGTGGGGATTCCAAAACAATTATAACAGATGCAATTTGTCTAAAGAAAACTGTCGCGGTTTATTGAAAACAACGGTTCCTATTCTAACATTTTAACTTGTCCAAAACGGGGCACAGCATAATACATTTCACTGGTTTTTTGCTTTCCAATATCTGGTAAAACGTTGCATTAATCAATATTATATGGTTATTTATTAATGAAACCCCAGCGATTGTTATGCCTTTAATTCACCTGACAACATTTATTGAGGCCCCGGCACAGCGGGTGTTTGATCTAAGCCGCAGTATTGACTTTCACCAGCAAAGCATGCAGCACACAGACGAAAAAGCAGTGGATGGAATTACAACCGGTTTGATTAAACTAAATGAAAGGGTAACCTGGCAGGCAAAGCACCTGTTTAAAACAAGACAATTCGAAACCATGATAACGGCCATGGAAGCATCACATTTTTTTGAAGATGCGATGGTTAGGGGAGATTTTGAAAGCGTACGGCACCGGCATCATTTTAAACAGATTGCAAACGGTACCATCATGATCGACCTGTTTTCATTTGAAACTCCGTACCAAAAATTGGGGGAATTGGTCAACTGGTTATTTTTAACCAGGTATATGAAAAAACTGTTGCAGCGCAGAAACCAAATGCTGCAGCATTATGCAGAAACCGAAAAATGGAAAAGCATATTGGTGCAAAAGGAGCTGGCTTAAAATTATAACAATGCAAAAAAAATATAGAACAATCCTTTCAATAATACTGTTACCGCTCATTTTTTCGTGCAGCCGCCCTATGACCGAAAACGGCAAGGCTTCCTATTATGCCGATAAATTTGCAGGTCGCCGTACCGCCAATGGCCAGGTATTCAGCCAGCATAAGCGTACCGCGGCGCACAAAACCCTGCCATTTGGTACAAAGGTTAAAGTGATTAATCTAACGAACGGCAAATCAGTAAAAGTTAGAATAAATGACCGCGGACCATTTGTGCAAGGCAGAATAATTGATCTAAGTAAAAAAGCGGCCAGAAAAATAAATATGGTAAATGCCGGTGTGGTGAACGTAGAGATCAGGTACAAAAAGAAAAAATAAGGAATTTGATGGTTTACCGGCCATTTTCTAAACAGCCTTTGATAAGGTATATAACGGAACAACTTCCCGCAGGATCTGGTTTTTAGTAGTCATAAACACTACAATCGCCTGGTCGTTTTCAATTTTCTCTATAACCAGGGCATGGCTGGTAGGCACTCCTGGAAATTGTATTTTATATTTGGATTTGAACATTACATAGTCCCCCGCTCTTAAAGCCTTTTTTGGTTTTTTTCCAAGAAACTTATACAAACCAAAAACCATCGCCGCTAATACAAGGATACCAACCCCTATCAAAGCAATCATTGCCGTTTATAATTTAAATTGTAAAGAATGTTTATGTGAACATTTAATTTCGGTTGTTTTGTAGAATACGGCTAAAAATTAAACATGAAATGGGTGCAAACTAATCAGATAAAATTAAATACGTGTATGACAGCCAAAAGGTTTGTTGGGTTGCGTAGCAAATTTTTTAGTGGTCTATAATTTTTACCTGCCCAATTGTTATCCAGGGTAGTTCTGGTATGGTCAGTGGTTTTTCATAAATTACACATCGTTTTCATGTATATTCTTCAATTTTTATAAACATTTTCTGCAATGAACAAGTATCTGACTTTTTTTTGTACCGGAGTGCTTTTTATTTTTCTCGCCGCATCCTGTAAAAAACCGGTGCCGCCGCAAGCAAAATTCATCCCGAAAAATGCGTCTTTCGTTGGTTCGGTCAATGTGTCGTCGCTGGTCAAAAAAATGGCGAAAAGCCAGTCATCCCTTGAGAATATTATAAAAAATATGACTGCCGATAATGACACGGCGCTTGAAAAAGGTAAAAAAGAGTGGGCGGATTTTCAAAATTCGGGTATAGAAACAGATGACAATATTTATATGTGGGTTGTGCAAAAGGGCGGGGCGAACTTGCGGGAGATGCAACCGGGCAATGCGCTAACATCTGTAACAGGCAGGTTAGACGATGCTGGTAAATTTGAAGCCTATGTAAAAATGAAAGTGCCGGGCGCAGAGATAAAAAAAGAAAAACTTTACAGCTACGCCACCAAAGACAATAATTCCATGATTGCCTGGGATAAAGATGAAGTGGTGGTGATGTCTTATCAAAACATGGGCGGCGACCAAATGGAATATGATAGCGTAACAGGAACTTTTAACCGAAAGGCCCCGGCCAGCGACGATCATTTAAATGACCTGAAGACCGAAATGAATAAAAGCTTTGAACAAAAGGAAAGCAGTTCGGTCGCTTCCATTGCCGAATTTAGAGACCTTGCCCAAGAAAAAGCGGATGCGTTTATGTGGATTAATTCGGCTGCCACTGTCGACAATATTCCGGTCCCCCTGCCTAAAATAAAGGAATTGCTGGAGAATAATTATACCGCCGCAACAATGAACTTTGAAGATGGTAAAATGGTTTTTGACAGCAAATCCTATACAGGCAACGCGTTAAAAGATATTCTAAAAAAACACGCGGGCCCCGAAGCTGATCTAAGCCTGGTAGAAAAATTCCCTTCAAACAATATCAATGGTTTTATGGTTTTTGCTTTTGACCCGCAAATATTTACTTCCATTGTAAAGTTTATGGAAGTTGGCGCGCTGGCAGATGGATTTCTTACCAAATTTATGGGCAGTACTTATACCCTGGCAGACGCGTTAAAGGCTATAAAAGGCGATGTTGCCGTGGTGGTATCTGATGTGGGCATGAAACAGGGAGATACCTCTATGATGCCGGGAATGCGGGCCTACAGTGTTCCCAAAGCACGTTTAATATTTACCATGACTGTGGGCGATAAAACGCAGATGAATAAATTAATGGAAAGGTTAGTATCAATTGAGATGCTTGAAAAAACCAATGGCCTTTACAAGCCGAGAGGTGTGCCATCAACCTTTGGCCTGACCGCATTGGTGGATGACAAGCGTTTAACCATTGCATCGGATCAGGATATTCTGAATGCTTATAAATCAAATGGCAAGGCCGTGCTAAAAAGCGGCGTGATGGACGACTTTAAAGGGAAGGCAGCAGTTGCCTACCTGGATATAGAAAGCATTTTGAACGCTTTATCAAACGACAAAACCAACATAGCCACTGCCGATGAGGTGATGCCATTTGCCAAAGAAACTTTTAAAGACGCGAGGGCATACGCCAATAACTTTAAAGACAATTACACCTCGGGCCATTTTGAATTAAGATTTAAAAATGAAAAAGAAAATAGCCTGGTATCGTTATTAAATTTTATGTCGAAGGCAAGTGATGCGGCAAGAAAGAATAACCAGGGGATGTCAACCGATAAACCGTTTAATTTAAATGGCGACATGGATGAAGCGAAATAATTCTCTTATTAAAACGAGAAATTATTTGTTTCACCTTTTCTGTTTCTGTACCGAATTAAAAATTGATAGCCTTTGAGCTATTATTTAATTGCGACCTGACTTTAAGCTGTCTTATGCACATTCAAATAGAAGGCCTGGTTCCCATTCCCTTAAAAGAAAAATTCAGTAATCGCACGTCAGATATCTGGTTTTCTCCACATTCATTTTCTGCCGGCGAAAAAATAAAAATAAAGGCGCCCAGCGGTACCGGTAAAACCACCCTGGTTCATATTTTATATAAGTTGCGGCACGATTATGAAGGCCGGGTATTGATAGATGATAAACCATTGGCCAATATAAAAAATGATGAATTGGCCGCTCTTCGCCAACAAAAGGTTAGCATCATTTTCCAGGACCTGCGGTTATTTGAAAACCTGACCGCAAGAGAAAATATTGAATTGAAACGGGTGCTGATGCAACCGGCATTTTACGAAAGTAAGGTGATTGATGACATGGCCAGGCAACTGGGCGTGTCGCACATACTGCACCAAAAAGCGGGTATGTGCAGTTATGGCGAACAGCAACGAATTGCCATTATAAGAGCCCTGGTTCAGCCATTTGACTGGCTTATTATGGACGAACCCTTCAGCCATTTAGATAAAGAGAATATTGAGAAAGCAACCAGTTTAATTGCAAATGAATGTACAAAGCGGAACGCCGGTTTTATTATTACCGATCTTGAAGACGATACAAATTTTAACTACACCCGGCAATATCAATTATAAAAGGCTGCTTAAGCTATGTTAATCAAGCTATTAAAAAAGATCATCAACACCCGCATAGGCAGCTCCAGGCAATGGATGGCTGGTTTAGGCCTATCGGTGGCAACTTTACTGATATTATTGGCGGTGCAAATTCAGGTCAACTATAACACATTGTTATACGGCGAAAATAATCGGGACAGTATAGCCAATTTTTTGGTGTTAAATAAAGTAGTGGATGGAAACCGCGTGGACAATAGTTTGTCGGCCGCGGAGATCGCCCGGCTAAAACAGCAGCCTTTTATTGAAGCCGTGGGCGAACTTACCAGCAGCCGTTTTAAAGTTTCGGCCCAAAGCCCCAGCGACCGTTTTCCCTTTTATACTGATTTGTTTTTTGAAAGCGTGCCCAACGAATTTATCGATGTGCAAAGCAATGACTGGACATGGCAGCAAGGAAGCACCAACATTCCCATGATCATACCCAACCAGTTTTTAGACCTGTACAACTTTGGCTTTGCACCGTCGCAAAACCTGATGCAGCTATCGCAGGGTATGGTAATGGCTTTGCCGGTGGTCATCAATATTCAATACAATAGTTCCATTATAAATTATACGGGCCGCGTGGTTGGTTTCAGTGATCGCATATCATCGGTACTGGTGCCGCAAAATTTTCTGGAATGGGCCAACAAGCATTATGGCAGCCAACAGGATAGTAAACCATCGCGGGTAGTTATACGGACCCGCGATGCCGGTAACCCCGCTTTATCTGCCTATCTTAAAAACAATGGGCTGGTAACCGATGCCGATAAAACCCGTTTTAGCAAGTACAGGCAAATTGTAGATGCAGTGGTAAAGGCAGCCGGCTTTACCGGTCTAATGCTTTTCCTTTTTGCCTTGCTCGTGTTTTCGTTGTTCATTCAATTAACGATCGCTTCTACCAAAAACGAGATTAATTTATTGATCACGCTCGGCACCTCGCCGGGGCAGTTACAAAAATTCTTAATGCAGTCGTTTATGCCGGCAAATGTGCTCATTTGCCTCGTTAGTATAGTGATTGTTGCAGTGGTGCAATTTGTGCTACAGTCTTATTTAGAAAAACAAAACATGTATATCAGCCCGCTTATTTCAATGTTTACGGTTATAACTGCCGGTATAATTATTTTGGTATTGTGGCTGGTGAATTACCGGACCATAAAAAAATATATAGGGCAGGCGGATAATTAACCGATCCGTATTATTTCCGCAACTATTTGAAGATGCGTAGCATCGACTCATTTGGTAGTCCTGGATACCGGGAGATTTCAATCCGTTGGCGAAAGTGGCACCGCTATTTTGAAGATGCGTAGCGTCGGCACATTTTGGAAGCGCTGGAAGGATTGAATTAACCAAAAAAATATAGACCTGTTTTACCTCTATCTGTTATTGGACATATGAATCGAACCTACGGCTCTCACAAATTTTTTATTTCACTTTTTCCCCGGGTTAAAACCCGGGGCTACCATATTGATCGAGCCTACGGCACGGCGTTAATTCTACCTATATTTTTCCCCAGAAAAGGACCGGATTTTAAAGGTAAATCAGCCGATTGATCTTCCACTTCTCTCCTTGTATTTTTTCGCGGATTAAAACGGGGCTATTACATTGATCACCCTATGGCTCTTCTATTTCCGTTTTTATTTTGACCACCAATTTGCAGATGCGTAGCATCGACCCATGTGGTAGTCCCGAATAGCGGGAGATTTCAATCCGTTGGTAAAAGTGACAACGCGATTTTTGAGATGCGTAGCATCGGCACATTTTGTAAACGCTGGAAGGATTGAATTAACCAAAAAAATATAGACCTGTTTTACCTCTATCTGTTATTGGACATATGAATCGAACCTACGGCTCTCACAAATTTTTTATTTCACTTTTTCCCCGGGTTAAAACCTCCCGGTATCCGGGATTACCATATTGATCGAGCCCACGGCTCGGCGATATTTGGTGATGATGGTTGGTTGATGGAGATGTGGAATGTTTAGATAAAACTTGAGTCAATCGTTTTCTCACTAACAAATTGCAAAAAGTAGTACTGCCCGGTAACAATTCTTTGCCTTATATTGGGTTGATAATACTCAACCTTATGAAGCCATGTGCCTTTACATTAATTCTTATTTTTATCACTTTCTCTTCCTGTATGGATTCAAATCCATTAGATGATAACAGACAGGAAACTCCCCAGGCGTTAGAGGAACATAGTTCTTCCGGTGAATACTTATCAAAGAGCAGGGGTGTAGATATATTGGAAAGTCTTTACGATGATCTTGCTGAAAAAACTCCTGAATTAAAAAAACTTGAACTCGAGATAGATAATTTAAAAAAGAGCAAAGAGGATTCTACATATTCATTTGACCAATATAACGGCAAGAATCAAGCGTATTTCAATGCAGCAAATTCTCATCTTGAAAAAATAAAAGACTCGTTGTTGCGGGATAAGATGAGAACCCTTGTTTCACACAGCCTAAAGAATTACGATGACGCAATTTTGAAACATACAGCATTACTTAAGTCAATCGAAATGAAGACAATTACGCTGAACGATTTACATACGGTCGTAAAAATTACAAAGACACTGACTGTAATTGAAAGTTATCAAAATAGCAATTTGCCTCCTATAATATCGCTTGCAGGTTACTTAAAGCAACTGGACAATACAATTACTGATATTAACTCTATTAAAAAATAGGAGGCTTAGTTTTGTAGCAGCTTTAAATTATTTACAAAAACTGATTTTAAAAACTACTCATAATGGAATACAGGCAATTAGGTGGATCGGGCTTACAGGTACCCGTATTAAGTTTTGGAACAGCAACTTTTGGTGGAGGAAATGATTTTTTTAAAGCCTGGGGAAACTCCACTGCAGAAGAGGCAACCCGTCTGGTTGATATTTGCCTCGAAGCCGGCGTAAATCTTTTCGACACAGCCGACGTCTATTCGCAGGGCGTTTCTGAAGAAATCTTAGGCAAAGCGATTGCCGGTAAAAGAAACAGGTTACTCATTTCAACCAAAGCAACCTTTGCCTTTGGCGAGCCACCCAACAACCAGGGCTCATCGCGGTATCGTTTGCTGCGTCAGGTTGAAGGCAGTTTAAAACGATTAAACACCGACCACATAGACATTTACCACATGCATGGCTTTGATGGCAATACACCCGTAGAAGAAACTCTGCGTACGCTGGACGACCTGGTGCAAAGCGGCAAAATTCGGTATATAGCAGCATCCAATTTTTCGGGCTGGCATTGTATGAAGTCGCTGGCAGTGTCAGATAAAAATGGCTGGAACCGCTATGTGGGCCACCAGGTGTATTATAGCCTCGCCAATCGCGAATATGAGTGGGAGCTGATGCCGTTGGCAATAGATCAAAAAGTGGGTGCTATTATTTGGTCGCCGCTTGCCGCTGGTAAACTAGGCGGTAAATATCGCCGCAACCAGCCCTACCCGCAAGACAGCCGTGTTGCCAAAGGTGGAAGCCCCGTACCCGAAGCCGCGGTTAACAACGAAGTATTGTACAAGATCGTTGATGTGCTGGATGAAATTTCGGCCGAAACCGGTAAAACCGTCGCACAGATTTCCATCAACTGGCTGACGCAGCGGCCCACCATCAGCAGCATTATTATTGGCGCACGAAATGAAGCACAATTGGTTCAGAATCTCGGCGCCGCCGGCTGGAGCCTCTCTGTCGAACAGGTTAAAAGATTGGATACTGCCAGCGAAGTGCCCACCATTTATCCCTACTGGCACCAACGCCAAAATCCGAAACTTAATCCGCCGCCGAAGTTTTATTAGCCAGGCATTATTGTTTATTTATATCAGAAAGCTCTCCTGCTAATAGGCAACGACGGATGGTGCATCCAGGCATTCTATTTAATTATGCATCTTTAAAATGCAGACGCCGGTTGCCGATTCTTAATAGTAACCTGGATATTTTTCTCGTTCAAATAATTGGCAGCAAATGAGCTTTTGTTGCCAATTATTTGGTTAACCATTGCCCATGCTTCAAGAGCAGCCTACATTGCGTTGATCATTCAATAAGGTGCAAAGAAAATAAATCGTTTTACCGACCCAATGGAAATTAGAGACTGGAATATCGCTAACCAGCAATACAATAAATTGAACAAACTGAAAAAGAGCAACCCCGAAGCATTTTACAATTGGTTTAATGCACTCTCTCTTTTAAAATTAATAGAAGAAAAATAAATGACAGCAGAGCAACTTAAAAAATTACAAGCCAAATGTTGAAAGCAGCCGATAAAATTCGGCTCAAAAAAATAACGATTGCAGCAAAAGGAACATGAAATTGCCTTTTTCAAATGGGGCTTCTATTTGCCGCCCTAAGCACAATATGATTTTCCCTTATGGCACCAGCGGAAAACCTGGTACTTAATCCTCCTCCGAAGTTTTATTATACTTCGCAAAAGATAAATTAGTGACTTTTTCGGTTTGCTCAATAATGAAAAAAGAGCAGAGTCCCGCCGCGGCGGATTGGCATCAACTTAATTTGTTTTTTGGATCGAAAAGTAGGATTTTATTATGCTCCGGTTGCCCGCCCGGATGAACATACTTTCGGAAAGGTGTTATTTTAATTGCGGTATATCGAAACTCGTTTGTACCGAATATTGTTATGGCAGCTTTTTCCGCAAAAAGCTGCCGTATATCGGTTTCTATTAATTATTAAGCAATCTTTTCGCTTTAAATCAACGCCAGGTAAACCTATTAGCAAAATGTTTTGTGGCATGGGATAAGGAGGTCTGAATTTGTGAGATTGAATTAACGGCATTCATGTTTTTCCTCTATCTGTTATCTAACATATGAATCGAGCCTACGGCTCTCACAAATTTTCTATTTCGCTTTTTCCTCGGGTTAAAACCCCCCGGATAAAACCGGGGCTACCATATTGATCGAGCCTACGGCTCTGCGATATTTCTACCTATATTTTCCCCAGGCAGGAACTGAATTATTAAAGTAATCCAGCTGAAAGCTCAAACATTTCTCTCTTTGTATTTTTCTGCGGATTAAAACAGGGCTATTACAAGGATCACCTTATGGCTCTTCTATTTCTGTTTCTATTTTGACAGCCTATTTGCAGATGCGTAGCATCGACTCATGTAGTAGTCCCGATTAGCGGGAGATTTCAATCCGTTGATGAAAATGACAACGCGATCTTCGAGATGCGTGGCATCGGTACATTTTGGAAGGGCTGGAAATAACCCTCGAAAACCAATTCTAAAAGTTCTCTGACCGGTAATTTACAATGTCGCTTTTACATGTGTCTGAAATTAAAGGTCCAATTAGTTGTTCTATTGAAGGATTTCTACCCGATCAATTAATATCAATTTCTAATTCTTTTTTTACAACTCATTCGCGTCAAACTATTGCCTGGTAAAGGTTTTAGCGAAATTATTGAATTCTTAAGTTGACGCCAATGCCCATAAGGGCTTCCTGTTTATAGAATAAAAGATCAATCGGGCATCCAGGCTCCATATGAGGCGCCTGAATTCATCAAAACAGGAAGCACCTACATCCGACACTATCGTGTATTTTTCTATAAACAGGATGCTCCTATGGAGCAAAAAAGACTTTACGAATGTGTCCGCACGACAGGTCTGAAGGCGGAGGAGGAGCAGCCTGACCCGATTTTTTTTCGGGAAAGCAATTCCCCTACTAAAATCAGGTAGACAAATGGCGGGAGATTGCCTGCCCGTTCCGTTCAGGCGGGCTTCACCAAACTTGGCAAGGCTTCCAATGACACATATTTGTAGTTTGATTGGTTTATGGTTTAGCGTGATTAAAAGCACTGCTGGTTTTTCACGCAAAGACGCAAAGTAAAAACCACGCAAAGGAGGCAAAGAAAAATCTTTGAATCATACAAATAAATACACTTTTACATCTTTGCGTGAAGCTCTTGGCGGCTTTGCGTGAAAACATGCCGACTTAAATATCCATTCAAAAGATTTTTAATTAATAAAAGATTTTATTAAAAAGAGCACTTTGAAATTAGAGGCTTGATGATGTGTCATTTTCAAAGAACTTTTTTGGGAACCAAAAATTAATCTCTCGCAATTATGATCGCTATTGCCTGCGATAATTATATATACACCATCTTCAACTGATTTATTTGCAATGGTTTGTGTATACTGCTTTTGTTGCGTCTTAAGCAGGAGGAATTTGGAATGCACACTCCGAATGCCGCCTGCAAATGGAAGCAGCGGGGGTTGAACCCAGGCATTCTATTTATTTTCTTGTTCAAAAAAGTTTTCCTGAAAAATCCACCTATATTTATTTTTTGCGTCTTTAAAATGCAGACGCAGTTTTCCTGTTATAGAAATCTAAACATCAACCTTGAAATTTACCGAAGAGCAGATATTTGAACTGGCACCCGACGAATCTTCTAAAAAAGCGGGTAAAGAATTGGCTAACCCTGGCAAGTGGGTAAGCAAAGGCGCAAATGATGCGGCCTTGTGGGGCGAATGCCAGGGTAGCGGAAGTAAACCATATCGCACCCAGGTTGATTTAGCTAACCTTGCCTTTAAATGTTCATGTCCCAGCAGAAAATTTCCCTGTAAGCATGGCCTTGGTTTATTGCTGCTGCATGCCAGGTCTTCTAATCTTTTTACCGACAATGCTATGCCCGATTGGGTAAATGACTGGATAAGTAAGCGGGGCGATAAAGAAGAAAAGAGCAGGGAGAAAAAAGACAAGCCCGTTGACGAAGCTGCCCAGGCCAAAAGACAACAAGCCCGCCATCAAAAAGTAGCTGACGGTACAGCCGAATTATTACTTTGGATAAAAGACATCATCAGAAACGGACTATTAAATGTTCCTGAAAAAGGAGCTCAGTTTTGGGAGAACATGGCTAAGCGCATGGTGGATGCCCAGGCGCCGGGCCTTGCCGGTATGATCCGCAATGTCGGCAGTATTAACTTTTATAATGAAGGATGGCCCGGCAAATTCCTGGAACAGATTATAAAAATGTACCTGCTGATAAGCGGTTACAAAAACATTGACATCATTGATGCGGAACTGCAGAACGACATTAAAGCATTCATAGGTTTTACACAAAACCAGGACGAGTTGAAAGCGCAGGAAGGTATCCGCGATGAATGGTTTGTTTTGGCAAAACAGCTTACGCAGCAAGACCAGTTAACCACCGAAAGCATCTGGCTGTATGGCACGCATTCAAAACGAACTGCTTTGGTGCTTCAGTTTTCTGTTCGGGGACAGGTGAGCGAAACATCCTTTTCTGCCGGCACGGTCATAGATGCGGAACTGGTTTATTTTAAATCATCTTGTCCCCTGAGGGCGCTGATAAAGCAACAACATGAAACTAAAATGGCGGTACAGTTGCCAGGTTATAAAAACTGGCACGATGTTGTGAGCCGTGAAACCGAAATGAATAGCGTCAATCCGTTTATAGACCAGCATCCGTTTATGCTTGATGCCTTAAATCTTGTTGAATACAACCAGGAATGGTGGCTGCAGGATGACGGGCAAAAAATAATGCGGCTGGCTAAACCTTACGGCAATCTGTGGACTCTTTTATCCATAAGCGGCGGCAAGCCCTTGCCAATGGTCGTTATTGGTAAGGAAGATGAATACTATCCGGTTGGCGTTTGGTCGCAAAACAAATACACCATACTCTGATGAAATCTTGGAACGATATAACGAACATTGCCCTAATTGGAGCAGATAAAATGCAGTTGACTGTTGATGAGTTTACGGGTGAACTGGCTGAAGCCTTTGGCCAGATCAATTCAGCCCCTTCACTTGATAAGGAAGAGCAATTTTTGCAGCTTGCGTCCGTTGCTTATAATTTCAGGCAAAGCGGCAGCACCGCCATTACCAGTCAAAGCATAAAAAGCAGCGTGGCTCCCATAGAAGAAAATGGCTATTGCGGTGTACCTGCGGTTAATATTTTAAAAGATATTCTGGACGAAAACAGTATGGGACTGCTAAAGATCTGGCTGGATGAATGCGGCGGAAAAAACAATATTGTTACAACCGAAATAGTTCCTGCTTTATTAGAGGTAGCAGCCGCTCAAAAAAATCTTCGAACCCAAATTTTGGCTTGCTGCGGTAAACGGGCTGCATGGCTGGCGGGCTTCAATACAGCGTGGAATTTCGTTGGCACAGCTACTGACGATGAAATGTGGAACACGGGAACGGCTGAACAGCGTAAACTGGTGCTTCGGCAGCTTTGTTTAACCGACCGGCAACGGGCGCTGGCATTACTAAAGCAAACCTGGCCCGATGAAAATGCCAATTCAAAAGCTGAATTACTGAAACAACTTGCCGTAAACCACGGAGCAGATGATCTCGAATGGCTTGAATCGCTACAGCAGGAAAAAAGCCAGAAGGTAAAAGATCAGGTGCTGGAATTACTGAAACAGATTCCTGAATCCGCCCTTGTTAAACAATACCTGCAGGTATTGCGGCAGGCCCTGGTTCTTAAAAAGGAAAAATCGCTTTTGGGTATAATTTCAAAAACTTCTTTACATATCGATTTGTCGGCAACTGTTGATGACCAGGTTTTTATAACAGGGATTGAAAAGTTAAGCAATAAAAAAGAATTTACTGACGAGGAATACGTAGTGTACCAGTTGCTTCATGGTGTTCCCCTCTCATTTTTAGAAGATCATCTTTCCCTTTCCCCTGAAAACATCATCAATTTATTTGAAAAGGATAAGCATCTAAAAAAATTTATTGCTGCATTAGTATTGTCAGTAGCCAGGTTTAAGAATGAACGTTGGGCAATTTTCTTAATGCAATATTCCGCTGTGTTTTATCTTGATCTGATTCCTCTTTTGCCTTTACAACAAAAATTATATTATAGCAAGAAATTTTTCGATCAGCATGAGCTCAGCACAATTGAGTATGCAACTCAGTTTGAAAGTGAATGGGATGTTGAACTTACAAAACTGATCTTCGGATATCTTGCAAAAAATCCATACAATTTCAATCGCACTTTCTATAATAACAATATTCATTTGATACCATTAGCCATTGCAGGCGAATTAGAAAGTTTTGCTCCGCAGGAAGAATACCTCAGAACAATGTGGAGCAACACCAGCGAATACATTTTAAAGCTCCTTAATTTAAAATCACAAATAGCAAAAGCATTCATCTAACACCGCTAAATAAATAATATGTCAGGTATTTTACGATTACATGCCGAACAGGTTTACGAAGAAGAGCTTACCGAATTAAGCAGGCAGGACAGTGACAAGCGACCGCAAAACTGGAAACTTTCTCCGCAGTCAGTAGTTACTTACCTGATGGGGGGCAAACTAAAAAATGGATTTGAAGTCAGCCCCAAATACATAGGCAACCGGCGGCTGATGGAAGTTGCGGTGGCAACGCTTACTACCGACAGGGCGCTGCTTTTGTATGGTTTGCCGGGCACAGCAAAAAGCTGGGTAAGCGAGCACCTGGCTACGGCTATCAGCGGCGACTCCACCATGATTGTGCAAGGTACGGCGGGTACAAGCGAAGAGTCGATTCGCTATGGCTGGAACTATGCACGGCTGCTGGCGGAAGGACCGTCGGAAAAAGCCCTGGTCGAAACACCTGTAATGCGGGCAATGAAGGAGGGTAAGGTGGCCAGAATAGAAGAACTGACAAGAATTGGCGCCGATGTGCAGGATGCGCTCATCACCATTTTATCTGAAAAGTCGCTGCCAATACCCGAACTGAATATGGAGGTACAGGCCATACGCGGTTTCAATATTATCGCCACCGCAAATAACCGCGACAAAGGGGTTAATGAATTATCAAGTGCCCTGAAACGGCGTTTCAATACGGTGATTTTGCCGGTGCCCGACTCAATGGACGAAGAAATCGACATCGTAAAGCGTAGGGTAGAAAGCTTTGAAAAGCTGATGGAGCTACCCGCTGAAAAACCGGCACTGCAGGAAATCAGGAGGATCGTCACCATCTTTAGAGAATTAAGAAACGGGGTGACCACCGACGGCAAAACAAAAATTAAAATACCCAGCGGCACGTTAAGCACTGCCGAGGCTATCTCGGTTGTAAATAGTGGTTTATCCATGGCAGCCTATTTTGGCGACGGCCAACTGAAGGCTGCCGATCTTGCCGCCTCCATTATTGGTTCGGTGGTAAAAGACCCGGTGCAGGATACAATTATTTGGCGCGAATACCTGGAAACAGTGGTAAAGCCACGAGACGAATGGAAGGACATTTACAGAGCCTGCAGGGATATGGGGTGAAGGGGGAAGGCAGTTCAGGCAGAAGGCAGGAGGAAGGAGGCAGAAGGCAGTTTAGGCAGAAGGCAGGAGGAAGGAGGCAGAAGGCAGTTCAGGCAGTTTAGGCAGAAGGCAGGAGGAAGGAGGCAGAAGGCAGTTTAGGCAGAAGGCAGGAGTAAGAAGGCAGGAGGAAAGAGGAAAGAGGCAGAAGGCAGGAGGTAAGAGGCAGAAGGCAGGAGTAAGAAGGCAGGAGTAAGAAGGCAGGAGGAAATAGGAAAGAGGCAGAAGGCAGTTTAGGCAGAGGGCAGAAGTAATAAGGCAGAAGCTGGGATCCCGAATTGTGAGATCCGGGGTATTATAAAACTGGAAGGAAAGAGGCATAAGGTGGAATAAGCCTGAATGTCTTAAATATCAGTAGCCGTGGGTGAAGCCCACGGAAAAAAAGAGGCACATGAGTACAAGCCCTGAAGGGGCGTAA
>JBBRCW010000143.1:0-16678 GCA_038204535.1 Chitinophagales bacterium
GACTGCCTTTCCGCTACACCTATTACGACGATAATTCGCCTGCTACTGCCAAGGAAGGCGTAAACCAGCCCCAGAATACTTTTTTGCCTGGCGTTTTTGTGCAGGACGAATTTAAGATGAGTGAAAAACTGACCAGCCTTATCGGCATTCGGTACGATTATAACAATCTGCATGGCAGCATATTAACGCCCCGGCTCAGCTTTAAATATTCTCCTGATAAAAACAACACCATTCGGTTAAGCGGCGGAAACGGATATCGTGTAGTCAACCTGTTTACAGAGGACCATGCAGCCCTGACCGGCGCACGAAAAGTAGAAATTGCCAACGAATTAAAACCCGAACAAAGCTGGAATGCCAACCTGAATTATACGCGGCAAATGCGGTTTGGCAATAGCACGCTGTTTGTAGATGGAAGTGCTTTTTATACCTATTTTACCAATAAGATCATCGGCGATTTTATAACCGATCCCACAAAAATTATTTACGATAACCTGTCGGGCTTTGCTATCTCGAAGGGATTTACTTTAAACACCGATCTGTCGTTGAATCATCGGTTTAAAGTAAATGCAGGAATCACTGTTATGCAGGTGTACGAAATTGATAAAAACAGCCAGGGTGAAAATGAGAAAATTCCGCAATTGTTTGCCCCAAAATTCTCGGGCACTTATGCGGTTAGTTATTCCATACCTCGGTATGCAATATCGTTTGACTGGACCGGCAGAGTAAACGGACCCATGTACCTGCCGGTTGTTCCAGACGACTTTAGGCCGACGCAATCGCCATTATATTGTATTATGAATTTGCAGGTTACCAAGACCTTTGCAAATGGCTGGGAAATTTATGGGGGTGCAAAAAATTTATTGAACTTTTTACCAAAAAATCCGCTGCTGCACCCCGACGATCCATTTAACAAACCGGGCGGTAAATATTATGATGCAAATGGTAATGCACGGCCCGATAGCAATCCATTTGGGTATGTATTTGATCCGTCCTATAATTTTGCACCCGTACAGGGCACCAAGGGGTTTATTGGCGTGCGATGGACGGTGAAATAAGTTGGAAAACAGCAGATGATGTGATGGGTTTTTGGGACTGAGGATATAGTGGAAAGTGTGCGTAGCTTATCTGTCTTTAGTCGAAAACCGAACTGTGTTAACCCTGGAGCCGCAGATTGTTTTTGTTTTGAAGTTAACAACCAAAAGCAAAATAGAAAACATCCACCCGAAACTTTGGCTGATTGCGCTTTGAAGCTGGTTGTTTCAACTTGCCGGCACGATTGCACAAATACTTATGTTTTAGTTGCGGTACTTTTTGGTGGGGAGCCTGGTAGTTTTGAGCATCTTGTTAGCCTTTGCAAGCTTTTCAGGAAAAAGGTTCTGATTCTTCAATTTGTCTAACGAAGGGTCAATAGTCACAAATGGAACCTTTCTATTTATAATGTCTTCTATTGTTTTCATGATACTGAAATTTAATCAAATTTTCGTTTGGTAAGAAATCCATCGTAATCTTTACCCAATTCAAATTTCGGGAAGTCGTCGCCAACATTTTTCGACTAAGACAAAACATCAACATTAATTTCTATTTTATTCATCGGTAGCCGGGCTGGACGGAAATACAATTCCCAGCCTTCACAAATACTCGGTCGGAACCGTTTTATGCCCATTCTGTACAGTCTTGTCCGGCTTTTAGCGCATACCTGGCAAGTTTCATTTTTAATATATGTTTGCATCAAGATAAGTTTTTCTGTCTGCCAGGCTATAAAATATGTCTGAGAAGCGCCTCAAAATTTGACTAACCCGCAACCTTTAAACCCATTTTTCGACGGGAATAGAATCCTTACCTTTGCAGCCATTTTTATTGTACAAAGCGTTTACATATAACATGAGTTCAAAATATAAAGAGTTTTCAGGTTTGAATTTACCCGCAATGGAGCAGGAAGTGCTGGCTAAGTGGCAACAAACCAATGCATTCGAAAAAAGTGTGGAATTGCGTGAAGGTGCCACGCCGTTTGTGTTTTATGAAGGTCCGCCCAGCGCCAATGGTATGCCGGGTATTCACCACGTTATTTCAAGAACTTTAAAGGATTTGGTTTGTCGCTACAAAACCATGCAGGGCTACCAGGTAAAACGTAAAGGCGGCTGGGATACCCATGGATTGCCGGTAGAACTGGGTGTAGAAAAAATGCTGGGCATTACCAAAGAAGATATTGGAAAGAAAATATCGGTGGCAGAATACAACGAAACCTGTCGCCGGGAGGTATTGAAGTACAAAGACAAGTGGGACGATATAACTACAAAAATTGGTTATTGGGTTGATCTGAACGATCCCTATGTAACTTTTAAAAACGAATACATTGAAACCCTTTGGTGGGTGCTAAAAAGCTTGTATAACAAAGGATATTTATACGAAAGCGTTAGCATTCAGCCTTATAGCCCCGCAGCAGGCACTGGCCTGAGCAGCCACGAATTAAACCAGCCCGGTACTTACAAAGATGTAAAGGATACCAGTGTGGTGGCGATGTTTAGAGCCTCCCCGCCTCCCGAAGGATCGGGACAGGCTCCCGAAGGGGGGAGTACGAACCCCGCGATGGAAAAGATATTTCAAGTAGCAGATGCTGCTTCTGAGAACCCCCCTTCGGGGGGCAGGGGGGCTGTCTTTTTTCTTGCCTGGACGACGACTCCCTGGACATTGCCTTCAAACCTGGGCCTTACCGTTGGACCAAACATAGAATATGTGCTGGTAAAAACTTTTAATCCGTACACGCATTTGCCCATTAATGTAATAATGGCCAAAACGCTTATAAACAAGTACTTTAAACCCGAAGCGGAGAACGGCGATTTTGATAATTACTCCGAAGTCGAAAAAGTTCTTCCCTGGAAGGTGTTGACATCCTTTAAAGGAAAGGACATTGAAGGCGTCAGATACGAACAGTTGCTGCCTTTCGAAGCTAACAGTCAGCAGGTATCGGGTGGCGATCCCTTTAGGGTTTTGTGCGACACATTTGTAACCACCGAAGATGGAACCGGTATTGTACATACAGCTCCTGCTTTTGGCGCCGATGACTTTAAAGTAGGAAAGAAATACGGGATAGGCATTTTGACTATGGTCGATCGCGAAGGAAAATTTGTTGTTGGCATGGGCGAATTCAGCAACCGCTTTGTAAAAAATTATAAAGACGATAAAGACTACCAGGATGTAAACGTTGATATTTCGGTGAAGCTGAAGAAGGAGAACCGTGCCTTTAAAGTGGAGAAATACGAACACAGCTATCCACACTGTTGGCGTACCGATAAGCCAATATTGTACTACCCGCTGGATGCCTGGTTTATAAAAACCACCGCGGTAAAAGAAAGAATGGTGGAACTGAATAAGACCATCAACTGGAAGCCAAAGTCAACCGGCGAAGGGCGTTTTGGTAACTGGCTGGAGAATATGGTGGACTGGAACCTGAGCCGCAGCCGTTATTGGGGCACGCCGTTGCCAATTTGGAAAACCGAAGATGGCAGCGAGCAAAAATGTATTGGCAGCATAGAAGAATTGATGAGGGAAGCCGCAAAAGCTACGGAAAACCTGGGCGAATTTGTTAACAAGCAGCTTTCATCCGTTACCTTGGATTTGCACAAACCGTACGTGGATGATATTATATTGGTGAGCGAAAGCGGTAAACCCATGAATAGGGTGCCCGACCTGGTGGACGTTTGGTTCGATAGCGGCGCAATGCCTTTCGCCCAATGGCACTTTCCTTTCGAAAACCAGCAGGAATTTGCCAACAATTACCCTGCAGATTTTATTGCCGAAGGAGTTGACCAGACCCGTGGCTGGTTTTATACGCTGCACGCTATCAGCGCCTTAATGAAAGAAACAGTGCAGGAAGAATTAATAAAGCTGGGAATAGAAGTTACCGATCAAAAATATCCGGGCGTAGCCTACAAAACGGTTGTGAGTAACGGTTTGGTGCTGGATAAGAACGGCAACAAAATGAGTAAGCGGCTGGGTAACGTGGTAGATCCGTTTGCTACAATCGAAAAATTTGGCGCCGACGCCACCCGCTGGTACTTAATAACCAACGCAAGCCCGTGGGACAGCCTTAAGTTCGACCTGGGCGGCATACAGGAAATTCAACGCAAATTTTTTGGTACCTTATATAATACATATCAATTCTTCGCTCTGTATTCAAATGTTGACGGGTTTGCATTTAAAGAAGCTTATATTCCCTTGAAGGACAGGCCCGAGATTGACAGGTGGATATTATCGAGCCTCAACAGCCTGGTAAAAGCGGTGACCGCCAGTATGGATGATTATGAGCCGACGCAAGCTGGCCGGGCAATTGAAGATTTTGTGGATGAGCACCTGAGCAATTGGTATGTAAGGCTTTGCCGCCGCCGGTTTTGGAAAGGAGAATATGAGCATGATAAAATTTGCGCTTACCAGACATTGTATGAATGTCTTGAAACGGTTTTGCGGCTGATGGCGCCCATTTCTCCGTTTTTCAGCGATGCCATTTTTGGCAACCTGAACGCCGTTACCGGCCGGTTTGCTGCTGAAAGTATTCACCATGCCGATTTTCCGCTGGCAAACCCCGATGCGATAGACCTTGGGTTAGAGGAAAGAATGCAGCTTGCACAGGATATAAGCTCGCTGGTGTTGAGCCTACGTAAGAAAGTCAATATTAAAGTTCGTCAGCCTTTGCAAAAAGTGCTGATCCCTTTATTGAACCCGGATATGAAAACCCAGTTAGTTCAGGTAGAAGAACTTATTAAGAGTGAAGTAAATGTTAAAGAAATTGAATATTTGACTGAAACTGCAGGTTTTATCAATAAAAAGATAAAACCAAATTTTGTGGCTCTTGGCAAAAGACTGGGTCCCAAAATGAAGGCGGTTTCTGCTGCTATCGCCGGTTTTGACCAGGCCCGGATCATCAATTTTGAAAAAGATAGCGAAACAACGATTCTTATTGATAATGAGACTATATTGTTGAAAATAAGTGATGTAGATATAATAGCCGAAGACATTCCGGGTTGGAGCGTAGCAGTAAAGGGCAATATTACAGTTGCATTAGATATTTCCCTATCCGAAAGCCTTCAGCGGGAAGGTTTGGCCCGGGAATTTGTAAATCGTATTCAAAATATTAGAAAAGAAAGTGGGTTTGATCTAACTGACCGAATAAATATAATTGTTGGTGAAAACTCTTCTATTAGAAATTCCATTAATGAATTTAAAAACTATATTTGCGCCGAAATTTTGGCAGATAACATTGACTTCGCCTATGAAATGTTAAATGGTAAAGACATTGAGGTAAATGAAATCAAGCTAAAAGTGAGTGTAACTAAAAAACATTGGCTAATGGCTAAACAAACAGTAAAGGCAGCAAAAACTGCCCCGAAACCAGCAAAAATTGCCCCCAAAGCGGGCGCTTCAAAAAAAGCTGTTCCGGAAAAAAAATCCGTGCCGGTAAAGGCAGAAAAAGGTAAACCTATAGGCGAAGTTGTACCTAATAGCGAAGTCAAATTAGCTAAACCATCACCCGAACTAAAAAAGCAAAGTTCTTCATCCGTTTCAAAAAAAACGTTGGAGTCACCTAAACCAGTTGCAAAAAAGGCGGCTCCTGTAAAGGCGGCGTCAGAAGCAGCATCTAAAAAATCAGGAGGAGAAGTGAAAAAAACAAGTACAACTGAAAAAGGAAAATCAACTGCCAAAGAGGAAGTTTCAACCAGTTCAAAATCTGCTGCTGCTAAAAATTCAGCAGAAAAGAAACCTGTGATTGTGCCGCCAAAACCCGCTATCAATCCTAAACCGGAAAAAAAGACCGACAAAAAGGTTGAAAGTTCCAGGTCGGCCAAAGTGGTGATACCCAAAACATCGACCGATAAGAAAGTTCATTACGATCCGGAGTTTACAAAGAGCGTTTTAGATACACCTGAATTAACCGCACACAACAGCCCAATCACCCGTTACAGCGATGTGGAGCTGAACGAGTTTAGAGACCTCATAAACAAAAAACTGGATGCGGCTAAAAAAGAACTAGGCTACCTGCAGGGACTGATTACCCGAAAAGACGAAATGGGTGGTGATGAAAGCGATAACCGTTACATGACTATGGAAGACGGCAGCATGAGCATGGAAAGAGAACAATTGAGCCAGATGGCCAGCCGCCAGATCACTTTTATTGATCACCTGGAAAAAGCCATTATGCGCATTGAAAATAAAACTTATGGTATTTGCCGCGTAACCGGAAAGCTGATTGATAAAGCCCGCTTACGTGCCGTTCCCCATGCCACTTTAAGTATGGAAGCCAAAATGGGTATTAACAGGTAAATCCAACGATAAAAAATTAAGAAAGAGGAAGCGAAAGTTTCCTCTTTTTGTTTTAACTGCCGATAGATGTCGCAATGGCTTCAAATTGATTGGAGAATTTTTCAAGCGGAAACAGGCACATGTCCATAATGTCATTTAAAAATCCAGGTTTCATTTCAACATCTTTAGGAAAAGCCAAAACATATTTGAAATAAATTACCCGCTCATCCTTAGATAGGTTGAAATGGCCAAGGGCCAAAAGTCTATTTACATTACCAATCTCTCTGGTAGCCAGTGACAAATTTTCCGGTTTCACTTCAAAAGGAAACTGGAAGTAGAACTGCACAAAAATTGATTCTTCTAAGTCAGCCATAGAAGGATACAAACTGATGGTTAAGTATTGCGGTCTTTGTTTTTCGTCTTCTTCTAAAACTACATTTATCAAATCAACGGGCACTTCAATCAATTTTTCAAAATGGGTTAACTCGTAACCTTGCTGGTCTAGCAGCGTTTTTATTTGTTGTAATAACATATTTTTCAGCGATGTTCGTGGTTATATAAATTCTCTGTTCTGAATTGCATCCAGTAAGATCTTGATTTGCTTCTGCGGATTCCCGTTTTCTTTAAACAACTTTTTTGTACTTACACCCGATGCTTTCAGATAGTTTTTCACCACTTTAAAGTCAGCAGCATCTTTCACAGGATCTTTGTACGATAGATCAATTATAAGCCCGATCAAATATTTTACCTGCGCAATCCTGAAATCGTTTTTGGCAGCGGAAGATTTTGTTACATCGAAATGCCTGGTAGCCTTATCGGTCTTGCCTTTGGCAAGTTTTCGTGCCTGGCGATCTCTGCCCGCTTGTTTAGCCATCCTGGTAGCCGGCAATGCCAAATCAACTGCAGCCGTTGCACCTTTAATTGCAGCTCCAGCCTGGGCGCCCATTCCGGTTAAGGTTGCAATTGAACCTGCTATTTTCAGCATTTCGTTCGCAATATGAATTCCTTGTCTTGTAACACGCTTGGTGTTTGCATCTCTTAACTCGGTTGCCATGGTAAATTCACCCACCTCGTCACGGGTTGCGTCATCTGATTCTTTCGCTTCCAAAATCAAAATTTCAGCTTTCAATTTTTCAACCCGATCTCTTATTCGGTCCTTGTCTTTAGTTTTTGGATTTGCTAAACGTTTTTCATCAGCTTTAATAACGGCCTTTTTGTTTGCAATTTCCGCATCTCTGGTTCGGTAAAATTCGGATGCTGAATCCAGGTCTTTACCAGATTGTTTTTGTCTAAGAGCTTTTCGTCTTTCGTTCATTAATTTTCGGTTACTATTCGAAACAATAAAATAATAACTATCCATAATTATTTTAACGGCAGAAATAGCAATATCAAGTCCTGGAACCGCGGCCATTAAATGACCAGAAGCCCCGGCAGAATCCACTAATTCAATAAAAGCCTTAACAGAAAGGACGATGCTTCTGCCTGTTTGCAAAGCATGAATGCCTATTTCTGCCGAAGTTTTTATTTTTTCTTCGGTGCTGAAATCCTGGTGATTGTTGACAAGATCTACCAGTTTATGCATTCCGATAAACGCTTCTTTAATGCCACCAAAGGCGGCCCCAAAACCTTCGAATGTAGAGCCAAATTTACTGGCCGTTGTAGCAGTACTGCTACCACTGGCGGTATGAATAAGTTTTGAAACTGACTCACCTGTTTTCATCGCATTTTGTTCAACAGATAAAGCAGCTTCAATTAGTTTGTGGGTTTCCGCCTCAGGGTTACTTAAATCTTTAAATCCCTGGGCAAGACCAATAAGACCTGTTATACCCGTAATGGAATCTCCAACAATTCCCATGTTTGCAGCATGTCGCTTATCGGAATCCGAAGCCCCGGGACCACCGCTGGTTCTGGTACTTACGGTTTTATCATTTAATGCATCCGCATAGCCGGTAATACCCTCATTGCCAATTAGTGTGGCAGGAACATTTGTAACTGCATTTACGACTTCACTCGTCTTATCCATTTTGTCGGGACCCGCTTCTTCCGCTTTCTTCTGCACAAAAACGTCACTTCTGATGTACAAATCATTGGGTACTTTTTTGCCTTCTATCGACTCAACCTTATACCAATCGTAATGTTGGGGACCATGCAGGTCGATGGCCGAAAATGCTTCCTGGTTGGGCCCTCTTTTTGACTTCAGTTTTTTGGCATCGTCAATTACCAGTTCCTGCCCTTGAATTACCTCTCTATCCTCTTCACCACCCTGTAACGTTCCGTTCTTTAATTTTACCAGGTGCGAAACACCTGTTACATAAACATTCTTTTTTACTCTTTGAATGGGATTTGAAGTTTCGGGAGCCCCTTGCATCTGCTTCTGTAAATGACCACCAGGTTTTGCATGCTGCAGGTTAAATTTTTGCGCTCTTCCGCCCATTAGATCTGCCTCTTTTTCTAATCCTTTATCGTCGTTTACACTAACCTTTCCCTTTAACTGTTTAGTTGGTTTTACCCTGCCTTGCTTTTGCTGCACCACATGCCAGGCTTCGTGAGGCAGCTGCTTCTCCTGCCCTGGGCCCAGGTGAATATGACTGCCCTGCGCATAGGCATAAGCATTCACCTGTGCAGGCTTTATAGAGGCGCGGTGAACGACCACATCATCCATAGCAAAACCGGAAAGGGTTTCGATACCCGCTTTTAAAGCACCTGGTAAGCTGCTAATATTTTCCGTTGCCGACACAGTTTTTTGCCCGACCGCTTTTTTTTCCATCTTGCGCAGTTGTGCAACCTGTCCGGTACGCAAGCTGTTATTGGCTATCTGCTGGTAAGCCTGCAGTTGTATTGCCCTGGGACTACCATCAGCCAATGCATTTAATTTTTTAAGGGAAAATGCCTCCCGACGATTATCAGGTATGCCAGGAGAATGTATGCTACCTTCTTTAGGATGAACAGAATTTTCTTTCTCAGCCTGGCTTCGTATGTTGCCATTATACGAGGTTTCGACTTTTGTTTTTTCTGCGTGTGTGGCCATGATCAATTCGTTTTACAATTGCACAATATGAAAAACCGGGTTCTAAAAAATCATTTATTGAGTATTCATTCATCCCGATAAATAATGAATGATAAATGCTAAACATTCCATCCTCAACCCCTTCCTTCCTTCTCCATTTCTTTCCTGATGCCCCAAAGTATCATCTCCATAGTTAGTTTGCCCGAACCATCTTTTAGGGCTGCTAAGCAAGCCGTTCTGATGGCATTCATGATGGCGCCGCCGCTCATCTCATACTTTCTGCCAATATCTTCCAAACTAACACCCGCTGCAAGCCGGGCTTTTGCCGGAATACCGTTCTTCCAGATACTGGTTCTTTCTTCAACGCCGGGCATGGGGAAATAAATGATCGACTCAAACCTGCGTGTAAAGGCATTATCAAGGTTGTCTTTTAAATTAGATGCCAGGATGGTTATGCCTTCAAAAGTTTCAAGCCGTTGCAATAAATAAGCGACTTCCTGGTTGGCATACCGGTCGTGGGAGCTTTTTGTTTCTGTTCGTTTGCCAAAGAGGGCATCGGCCTCATCAAAGAAGAGTATCCAGTTTTGTTTTTCGGCATGGCTAAATACGTTGGAAAGGTTTTTTTCCGTTTCCCCGATGTATTTTGAAACGACTAGCGAAAGATCGACGCGGTTAACCTCGCGGTTGGTGGCTTTGCCCAGCAGCGTAGCAGTTAATGTTTTACCTGTGCCGGGAGGGCCATAAAATAAAACGCGCAGGCCCGGGTGTATCTTACCAGTCATTTGCCAATCGGAGAACAACTTATGCCCGTGTTCGATCCAGGTTTGTATTTCCTCAACCTGCTTCCAGGTAGATTCGTGCAAAACCAGTTGCGACCAGTCCAATGCTGTCTTTACCTGTTCAGCAGGAAAATCCTGCCCAAAGTGCGGTTTAAATTGAACGCCATGTGTCAATGATGCTACCCAACCTTCATACATGGTAAGTGCGCCACTAAGTGGGGATTCGATGGGTGCGGTTTTTTCGAGCCGCAGTATCCTGTTCTTTACCAGAAAATGGTCGGGATGAAACAGTTGCTGGGCGCTGAAACGTTGTTCCAGGTTTTCAGACCCCAAAATAAATAAAAGCGTTTCACCGGTGGGAATAAAACCACGGTGCCGGGTGCCGGATAAGCCTCCAAATTCTGTGTAGAACCGATCATATCCCGAGTTCTTTATTAACAAAACATCCAGCAATCCGGGCTGTATGTAAGGGATAAGCGCCAATACCAGCGCCACACGTTCGGCAAAACCTGCATTGTATTCTTTTAGCAAAGCGGCCCAGTTTGATCCCGACTTTTTTATATCAGGAGGCACGGTCGAATAAATATCCGGGCTTGCTCCTTCGTGTCGGAAAAAAAGCTTTAGCCTGGCATCCAATACTTTGCCGAACCATTCCAGTTCTGCCTGCAGGTCTTTACTGTTCGCGGTTAATATCGGGTTTTTGTTCAGTTCCGGCATCCTTGCATTTTTAATTGGAGCTATACTCAATTAATTGAACATTGATTTTACCATTCCGTAATTATAAACTGCTGCACCCATGGTAATTTTATCATTTTAAAGGACCATGGTAATTTATCCAGCAATATATCATACGACGTTCTTTCTACCTGAACCAGCCAGTTTCCCTCACGGGTCGTCAATAGTCCAGGCCTTAGCAAAAAGGAGCTGCGAAAACCATCAATAGATATACTACCCAAAACCGATGCATGCGCGATAACCGATTCCAATAAGTTAGTGCATTCGTTCCGGGTTTCATCGGTCAATGGTTCTGTATCTTCCAATGGGTCGTCGGGCAAAAGGCCGCATAAAACTTTTAATAAGGGGGTTTGGTATTCTTCAACTTCAGACAATCCATAAACTAAAAAATGAAGCGCGGCAATGCCTTTTTGACGGGCTTCTGAATTTATCCAGTCATTGTTTTCTATCAATCTGAGTGCCTGGAAAAAACGAGGTAAAAAGGGGCAGAGTAAAACAATTCCTGCATTGTCCAGGTATAATTCTTCGCTCTCACTATATGTTAGATTTACAGGTTTGTTTATCAATTTGTCATCCTGCTTTATTTTTGACGTAAGATCGTCAGCTGTATCTCTTGTTGATGCATCACTGGTTAATCCGGATTTCTCATTTACAGCAATGCTTTGAATACTGTTGATGGAATCAGAATCCGTAGGATATCTTGTTGATGCATCACTGATTAATCCGGTTTTCTCTTTTACAGCAATGCCCTTAATGCCTTTTACGGAATCAGTCTTCGTAATTGGTTTTTCCAGGTGTAGTGATTTTACTTTTTTGATGAGTACCATCAATTCTTCGGGTGTTTTTTTTCCTGGTTTAGCCAAATCTATTTCGATTCCGGCTATTAAATCACTTAGTGGATAACCCAATGCCTCTGATATATTTTTGAAGAAGGCTAAGTCCAAAGACTGTTGGTGTGAAACGAAAGTTTTTAAGAAAGTTTCCCGCCATAGCGTAATGGCTTTTCTTACTGAAAAGCCCCTCCAGCTTGCAACTGCAATGGGAAATGCGTCATGCAGCAACAGGGTTTGATCGCTTAGTACCTGTACAATTTCCATAAAGCCGGGAGAACGGTTCATGATAGCAAGGCGCCTGCGCACATTTGGTTTTTGAATCAGGTTGTGCAAAACATGTTTTAACTGGCTGGCCCTGGAATCAATCAAGCGCTGCAATACCTGCTGCAATAAGCCTGGTTCTTTTGAATTTGCCCACCAGGGCAGGGCGCCGTAGTTGAGATAAAATACAAACAATTCCAAATCCGCATCAGCCCGATGCAAGGATCTTTCTTTATTACCCCCATCTTTTTCAATAGCTGATTTCAATGCTCCCGCCAATTTCTCTTCAAACCGTGTCAAGAACTTTTGTTCAAATGAAGACGCAGGTATTGTTCCAAGATCAAGCTCAAGTTTTTCTATCCGGTGCGTTTCTTGTTCGGTACAATAACTATCCAAATATTGTTCTATCAGGTCAGTAAGGGGCCCGGCATTCAGGCGGTTTATAGTTTCAAATACGAATTTGGCACCACCTTCGTCGGCAAGCCTGATCTCAAATTCACCCACCTGGATGATATGACGATGGGTGCTCATTATTAGATTTTTTACGCTTCGGGGTTACCTTTTAATGGTTCCAATTTCAAGGTTGCTTCCAGTTTGGTATTCAATTTCTGTGCTTTCATTGATAAATTGTCTGGCTGTACTTCTGGCGGCACAAGGAATTTTAGTGGCAATTGCGCCTGCCCGTTCAATGCATCTGGCACAAAATCCACCTCAATACGCAGGTTTTTGTTTGCATTGTTTTGTGTATCGGCAAGCGTTTTGTCCGGTATCCAGGCACAGCTTGACATGCGCTCATCATTGTTGTATAATGAATATAGGACTCCTTTCTCCGGATTTGCGATCTGTACCTGGCGAGGGTCAGTTAACAATGTTGCTTCGACTTTAGGATCAGGCGACATAAAAACATAAACCATTTCGTCGAGGAATTCATTTTCCCGATTTTCTGCTTTGAAAGCCGCCCCCAACCGGATTGCTGAATCTCCTTTGAACATTTTTTTGTTACCTGGTACGTTAATATCAACAGCTTGTTCCCCCGCATCATTCGTTATGGCTTTGAGGCTTTTACTGGCAGTAAACAAATTATCGTCCGACAGAAACCGTTTGAAATTAATGCTGTAAGTCAGGTCCTTACCGTGAGCGTTATACTCAAAATCACCATCCTCCAGTAAGGCGCTGTAAATGGTATATTCCACGCCTTTCTGAGGTTTTATTATACGGACACTGAACGCCGAATCATAAGCAATTTCTCCTTTTTCTAAAATCTTATCATTCTGAATGATTTGAATATCCAGGTTCAGTTCCAATTGAGTGACGGTTACTTCAATCATGGTTTGTAGCCAAAATTCCTGATAATCTGATTTCAATGAAACGGCCTGGATATCGAATAACACAGGCACTAAAGCAACGGTGTTATTATCTATTTTTTGGGGGTCACTTGTTAATTTTATGGTTCCGCCTGTTCCTGTTTCAGCATTGCCGCTAAAACTTTGTTTGGTTCGGTCCCAAATCCTATAACTAACGCCCTGTTGGCTTAATGCAATAGTTATCTGCACTACATCACCCTCCATTACCCGTCCGGGGCCCTGGACAGGAAGATCTAAAACCGGATATGTGAATCCGAACACCGAACCTGCTGCTGCAAGGCAATCAACCACGCTGTTGCGCGCCAAACGTACTTTAAGCATTGAGTCTCCTGTTGATTCACTGGAAGCTAAAAGCTTTCCATTAAGCCCCAATTGTAATTGCCAAACTTTTATGGCCGTTTCAAAATAATTAAACGCAGCCTCTTCCATCCAATAAATATAGATCGCGATGTGAGCGGGTGTTTGGTTACGGATGAGGCCTTCAGCATAACTCCTGAAGTTAGTTTGATTAAATCGGTCAATCCATCCCGGAAAAATAAAACAGACCTGCAATGAAAAAATATCATTGGCAGCAGTTTTCCCAGAATAGAAAGGGGTCAAAGGTTCATTTCTGTTACCGGGTAATTCATTTCTATGATACTGAGCTATATCGGCGTGTAACGGACGCAGCAAAATGTTTTCAACAAGCCAGAAACGCTCATCGCCTGCAGGGGCATCCGGTATATCCAGAAGGATACTAATGCGCTTATGTAATGCGGAAAGACTAATGTTTTCATCTGCCTGCGCAGCATAGTTTATGCCGGTTGCCCGGTATTGACTTAATTGAGGATATTGCTGAAGAAGTCTTTTCTTGAGTTCGAGAAACGGGTGTTTGGAATTTCCTGCTTTTCTCAACAGGCCGTAATCAGAGATCTGCTCTCCCACACGTGCCAGCAGGTGATCGGCAACCCGGTGAAGCTGCTTATTTTCACCGGAACCTGATGGGGTTTCGTTTAGCCGTTGCAGAATAATTTCCTGTTCTTCGAGGTCATAGATCAAAATACTTTCAAGAGAAGGGACATCAACAGGAAGCTGGCTGAAACGGCTTTTGTTTTCGGGGTTATTAAATGAAATGATGGTTCGGAATCCATCTAATTGGGCAAATGAATTGGCAAGAATCTGGTCGAAAAAAAGCAGGTAAGCTTTCAGTTGTTTTACCCGGCCCTTCAAATCATTGGGGGCATCGTCAGTTAATCCGCCCTCGCCAATACCATACATTAAAGGAAAATCGTTTTGAATGGACTGGTAAGCGCCCTGTGCGCGGTAACGGCCCGCAACCGGTACGATATCCAGGTCGTTTTTATTTGTGGAGGAGGTTAGCAATTCTGTTATTCGTAATTGCCAGCTATTTTGGAAACCAGGGGTGTCAAGGGTAAAAGCTCCCCGCTTTAATTTGATCTCGAAATAAGTGCCATCCGGAATAATCAACTTTGTAAACTGTGAGGGATCTAATCTGACCGACCATGGGTCGCGCTGGGTCTCTTTACCCTCCTTATCATAAAGGATCATTTCCAATGTTCTTACAAAACGCACTCCGGGTATATCCGATATTACTTTAATGAGGTCGGACCCCCTTAGAAATTCTTTCCGTGTAATTTCATTAAATTCTGCCGGGTCAAGATAGCCGCTTGCTAATGAAGGCCCTTCCATAAGCTCATCCGCCTGGTACCCTTTTTCTATCATTTCTTCCAGCGAATAGAATCGGGCCCGGGGCAAAACAAACCGGTCGAGCCGCATGTAAATTTCCGTAAGCAGTTCCGTTGGATCAACTATTTCATCTACTTCAATATCGGCTTTAACCGATAGCGGCTGGGCTTGCAACAATTCAACATGAATGAAATCGCCGCACAAATTTCTTAATTCCATCATTCTGGCCGTCACCTCCTGCAAGAGGAGTTCTCCGTTTATTGCTTCGTTTGTTTCCGGTTCTATTTTTACAGTAAGCAAACCCTTAAGCGGAATGCCAGTGATTGGATTCTTATCCCTGTCTTTTTCCCCGATATTGAATAAGCGTAAACCCAGGTCAGTTTGTATAAACAGGGGCTCGGGCAGGGTAGCCTTTTCGACCCATGCATTTCTTACGCCCCTTATATCCAGCAGCAACTTCCGGTAATCATCGAGTGTTACGGGGGCACTGCTCATAATGGCCCGGGCCCGGTACAGTTCGGGTGCAAACGATTTGCCTTGTGGGTCCGCAAGCAGGTCGGGTATGGGATGCCCTATCCGGTATGCCAAATCTGTAAGGGCATAGCATAGCTGCTCCAGAATAGTAATGCCAGGGTCGTGAACATTGTAGTCCGTCCAGTTCTGGCCCGATAACTTCTGCAAAAGATTAATACCTTCAGAGCGCAAAGCATAGTAATCTTCACTAATTGAATTCATAATATTTTAGTATTAATCGAATTCCACTTTTATTGCTTCTGCTCGTTGCCCCTGAATTGATTGAATTTTTATATCTAATTCTTTAATGGCATTTATTAAAACAGGAATCAGCGTTTGATATGAAATTCCCCAACCGGGTTCATCCGGATTGGATTCATTATAATGCACGGCTTCGCGAACCACCGGCAGAACTTCCTGGGCAATAAGCCCAAGGTTTTTTTGACCATTTTTATTTTTTATCCAGTTATAGCTAACAGGACGTAATTCGTTAATCGTTTTCAATCCATAATCAAGTGGCTCTATATTTGTTTTTTCGCGTATGTCTGATGCGGAAACTTGTCTATCAGCTACCCATAATTCGTCCCATACCTTTACTACCCTTTTGAGATCCTTTTGAGTTCCTATATTTCTGCCCAAAATCATCAAACACTTATAGTTGGAACTATTTTCTATAGCTGCCCAATTTGGTTGATTGCCCCATCCAGTATGATTATGATCTGTATCTGAAAAATAAATATCAGAACTTCCGGCATAAACAGCTCCATCAATTTTGGCAGCGCCGGCAATATGTAATTTTTGCAATGGCTCTGTGGTACCAATACCCACATTGCCGTTATTTAGTACGTTTAAAGAATCGCCTGCAGCAGATACCCAAATGGCAGCTCTTCCGCCCGGTCTGTTGCAAAATTCTACCCTCTTACCTAAACCTTCTTTTGTTGATAATCTCAGGTATGCCTGATCTGTAGTTGATTCAAAAAGTCCTACCGCCCCCTCTGCGCTAATATGAATTTTATGTGAAGGATTCGGTGTTCCAATACCCACGTTGCCTCCATTTAAAAAGCTATTTCCAAATGTATTTAAATAAACTGCTTTAGTTCCCTGGTGGCTGATTGCAAAACCATGCACTCCGGCACTGTTATGAGTCATCCATTCCAGGTCGCCATCAGCGGGGGAGTATAGTTTTTTATCGGCAGAGTTTAGATT
>JBBRCW010000144.1:0-16646 GCA_038204535.1 Chitinophagales bacterium
TTTAATTTTTTCTAACACCCAGGCGATACCTTCAAACGACCACTTGTTTTCGAAGCGTAGCAGTTGTATACCTATACTTTTTAATAGTATTTCTTTAATACGATCTTTCTCAGTGCACGGTTCCCAAAAATGATCTTCACCGTTCAGTTCAATCACTAACTTTTAAGATTGGCAGTAGATGACTGCAATAAAATTTCCGAGGCTATGTTGACGACGAAATTTGCGGTTTTGCAGTTGGCTCTTTTTAAAGATGTGTCCCGAGGGTGGCTTCTGCGGAGGTGCTGTGGTTGCAGAGTTGTTTGCCAAGAGGTTTTAATTCAGGTTTGTTGTTAAAGACGACATTTTTCATGTGTTGCAGTTTAACCACCCCTGAATATTTTTATAACAAGTTATAAAAACATTCTGTCCCCTCCTTGAAAAGGGAGGGGAAACTTTTGCAGGCAGGTTTACGGGCTGGTAAAAGTTCAATTTAGGGGAAATTACGAGGAGGTTTGAAACCACGTTCCAATAAATAAAAGGCGACAATTTGATCTGTTTTGCAAAAACAAAGAGGCTGCCCTTTTGAGACAGCCTCCTTTCATAAAAATATAAATGTGGTTACTTAACGAAACTCTTTTGCAACACCACACCATCAACCTTAACCACCAATTTGTACATGCCTGGCGCTAAACCAGCCAGGTTTATATCGTTGGTCGATAGCGAAGGCTGAATAGTTTTAACCATAAGCCTGCCATTAAAATCAATAACTGATACCTCGGCATTTTTATTAGATGACAAACCCGATATGGTATAACGTACGCTTCCGTTTACCACGGGATTGCTTAATAAGGTCAGTTCAGCCGCCGCCTTCTTAAAGTTAATACGCACCGCATTCGAATAGGTAAAACTACCGTTTTTATCAATCATCTTCAGGCGGTAAATAACATAGCTTTCGCTTCCAGTAGCGGGCACATCACTCACGTTATATTTTGTATTCAGGTTTCCACCTTTGGCTTTTACGCTGGTTTTGGTGATCCACCTTTTGGTAACCGGGTCTTGCTGCTCCACCTCATAATTCAGCAGGTCAATTTCCTGGGCAGATTCCCAAATTAGACTGATATTGTTGCGGTCTTTATACCCGTTGAAGTAAGTTAGTTTTAATGGCAATACCTGGTCGCCCAATTGTCCCCTTAATTCACCGCCGGGATAAGTGGCGTTGTGAATATTTACATACGAAAAACCATTTATCATACTATCGGCGAAAGCCTGGCTAACTACCCCACTGCCGGTAATAGTACCTGTGGTAGCAGGTGTAACTGAAAGCGGAATTACAACAGGACCATTCACGCCTGTTTGGCCGCGGTGAACATGGCCTGCCGATGCATTTGAGATAAGAAAAGTAAAATTTCCGGTAACAAATACTTCCAGAGTCATTTTATCCAACAGTACGGTAACCTTTCCGCTACCCTCGCTTGGTACCGCGGGATTTTCCTGCGAGCCAGACAAAAAACCTTTAAAATATTGGGTTTCGGCTGATGTTACTAATAATTGTCCTCTAATTTCACCTCCCGGATAAGTAGCATTGTGAATATTGACATACATTTTAGCATCGAGCAGGTCCATTTCCTGTTGCTCGGTAAGAGTAGCCGAACCTGTTAATACGCCAGAGGTGCCGCCTGTGTTGGCAAGTGTTATTAATACTGATGCATTTGTGCCTGCTACTGCCGGGCTGTGTATATGCGAGCCGGTTATGGTGGCCGCAATTCCCTGGTAATCTCCAATTAACTCCAGTAAGTTGGTTTGATTATTATATTTTACTATCACGGTGCCTTTTGCGGTTGAAGCATTTGGCGGAACCTCCATGTTGCCTTGCAAAACAGCTTTAAAAAACGAAAGCTGACTTAACATGCTAACCTGGCCGCGTATTTCGCCTCCGGGATAGGTTGCGTTGTGAATATTTACATACGTATTTCCATTAAGCATTTCATCGCGGTTTGTTGTATTAATGCCGCTGATAACGTGTATAGTTCCGCTGGTTGCCGCACTTACCGTAAGCGGTATAATTACCCCGCTGTTTGTGCCTGCCGGTGCATTATGAATGTGAGCTGCCGAGGCCGGTGTTGCCAAACCTGTAAAACTGCCCGTCAGGTAAACAATATTGGAATTTACATCCAAAATAACCGAATAATTTCCTGAAGCAGTGCTTCCATTGGGAGGTACCTGCTGGGCACCCTGTAACCTGCCATTAAAAAAGTACGAATCAGTTGGGTGTGTAGCTGTTATCTGGCCGCGTATCTCTCCGCCGGGATAAGTAACATTATGTACATTGACATATAAATTTCCCGCCAGCAATTCTGTTTCATTAGCATCCGATAGCACTGATGAACCTGATAAGGTTCCTGTAGTGCCGCCTGTATTATTAATTGCAAAAAGTACGGCTGCATTAGACCCCGCGGGGGCAGGACCATGTACATGTGAGGCATTGGCCGCGGTGGTAAGATTCTGGTAATCGCCATATACTTTCATTAAATTGGTTGCCATATCATAGGCAATTAAAACCACCCCGCTGGCTGTTGATGCATTAGGAGGTACTTCCTGAGTTCCCTGAAGGGTGGCATGAAAATATCGCATCTGTGCCTGGGCAAAAAGGCCGGCCATCAATAAGAATAGGAGTAAAAATTTTGTTTTCATGTAGTAGAATTTTTAATGTTTAAATACGGGTATAAAGAAAAAAGGTTGACTTAAAGATTGATCTTCTTTCTAAAAAGCATCAAATACATTATTAATAAGATGGTTTAATAATTGATCGGATTGTTTTTTAAAAAGGGCTAAGCACTGTGAGATTTGCATAAATAATTAGATATTTTAAAGATACATAAAGATCATACGGACTGCAAATGAAATAATTTTAATGTGGTAAACCAGGCTGACAAATCATACCATCTTTTATTTTTGTCTTATTCAAAAAACCAATGAACCCCCAAACCGGCAAATATCTTATCATCATTGGGCTGATTATTATATTGGCAGGCATTCTTATCTATTTCTTTCACAATAAACTTAACTGGCTGGGCAGGTTACCCGGCGACATCCGCATTACAAAAGGAAATGTTCGCTTCTACTTCCCCATTGTTTCCATGCTGCTCATCAGTCTTATCGTTACACTTCTCATCAATATTTTTAGAAAATAATTAGAACTTGTTGCTGCCGCCCAAATAACCAAATGATAAACGTAATGCGACCCCCGCAAGTATGACGGGGCTGGCAGCAACAATGATACTTCGTGTTACTATGCCGGTTCCCAAAAATCCCAAATACGTATAGCGATAGTTATTTTCTTATCAACCATGCCCAGGCAATTAACAAAGGATGTACAATTAGCAGCCTGCCCCAGGCCAGCCAGTACCAGGCACAATAGTCGCCACCGGGGCACACAATTGTAATAAAATAAATATGAGCGGGTATAAAGGCCAGCAACATGGCAATAATGCCCATTGCGCCCAGGTAACGTGTTTTCGGTATGCCAACCATTATGGCCAGGATTATTTCAAAACATCCTGCCAGGTAATTTAATACTTCGGGGTATGGCAGATACGGCGGTATTAACTTAAGATAAACAGCCGGGTGCCAAAAATGGTTGATGCCAGCCGCCAGGTAAAAGATGACAAGAAGGTATAGCGCAAATTTTTTCAAGGCGTTAACTTTAAAGGTTGATGGCAAAAGAGATGCAAAATCAACAAATTAGCGCAATTGCCTTTATAAACGGCTGGCTATTTTGCACTTTACCAGTTTAATGATGATGGTTTGGCTATTACAGTTTTGTTAAGCAGCCCGAAACCCGTTGTAAATACATACCTTTGCCGCCTGAAAACCCCTGCCCGGATAATACCGGTATAGATACAGGGGGTTTTTTATTTAATAACTAAATACAGCCCCAAATGGGGTGCGGGGTTTTATGAACATTAGAAATATAGCAATCATTGCACACGTTGACCATGGTAAGACCACACTGGTTGACAGAATTTTGCACCAAACCAATGTGTTTCGTGCCAACCAGGAAACCGGTGACCTGATCATGGATAGCAATGATCTTGAAAAAGAGCGTGGCATCACCATTTTTAGTAAGAATGCCTCGGTTGTTTACAAAGGCGTTAAAATTAATGTGATCGATACACCGGGCCACGCCGACTTTGGCGGAGAGGTTGAAAGGGTATTAAAAATGGCCGATGGTGTTTGCCTTTTGGTGGATGCTTTTGAAGGCCCAATGCCACAAACACGTTTTGTTTTACAAAAAGCGCTTCACTTAAACCTGAAGCCAATTGTAATTATTAATAAGGTAGATAAGCCAAATTGCCGCCCCGATGAAGTGCACGACGCGGTTTTTGAATTGTTCTTTAACCTGGATGCTACTGAAGAACAACTGGATTTTCCAACGTTTTATGGTTCGGGAAAAAATGGCTGGTTTAACAGCAAAAATGAGCAATGCGATGATATTACCCCGTTGTTAGATGGGATTTTGGAATATGTACCAGAGCCACGGGTGCCGGCTGGTAATCTTCAGCTACAAATTACCTCATTGGATTACAGCGCCTTCCTGGGGCGTGTTGCAATTGGTAAGGTAAACCGCGGAGGCATTAAAGAAGGACAACCTTTTAGCCTGGTAACTGCTAATGGCATTAAGAAATCGAAAGTTAAAGAACTATATGTATTCGAATCGCTGGGTAAGAGAAAAGTAACCGAAGTTTTAGCCGGCGACATTTGCGCCGTTGTAGGATTAGACGATTTTACCATTGGAGATACCATAGCCGATTTTGAAAATCCGGAAGGATTGCCGGTAATCAGTGTGGATGAACCGACCATGAGCATGATGTTTAGCATCAACAACTCACCTTTCTTTGGTAAAGACGGAAAGTTTGTTACCAGCCGCCACCTGCGCGACCGTTTAATGAAGGAGACAGAAAAGAATTTGGCACTTAGAGTTGAAGACACCGACAGCGCCGACAGCTTCTTGGTGTTTGGCCGGGGTATTTTGCACTTAGGTGTTTTGGTAGAAACCATGCGCCGCGAAGGATATGAACTGACCGTTGGAAATCCGCAGGTATTAGTTAAAACCATCGACGGTAAAAAGCATGAGCCGTATGAAATATTGGTAGTGGACGTTCCGCAGGATTTTAGCGGCAAGGTGATTGACCTGGTTACGCAGCGTAAAGGCGAAATGCAGATCATGGAAAGCAAAGGCGAGATGCAGCACCTGGAGTTTGAAATACCTTCGAGAGGTTTGATCGGCCTTCGTTCTCAAATGCTTACCAATACCGCCGGAGAGGCTGTAATGGCACACCGCTTTAACGAATATAAACCCTGGAAGGGAACCATTCCCGGCAGAAGCAATGGTGTGCTGATCTCTAAAAACTCGGAAAAAACAACCGGCTATTCAATTGATAAATTACAGGATCGCGGTAAGTTTTTTGTTGATCCGGGAGAAGAAGTGTACACCGGCCAGATCATTGCCGAGCACATTAAGCCAGGCGATCTTGTGGTAAACGCCACAGAACCCAAAAAACTGACCAACCACCGTGCAAGCGGAAGCGATGATGCCAGCCGGGCAGCTCCTAAAATTCTGTTTACTCTTGAAGAATGTATGGAATATATACAGCAGGATGAGTGTATAGAGGTTACCCCCAAGCACGTGCGTATGCGTAAGGTAATGCTGAATGAAGAAGAAAGAAAGAGAAACTCAAAAACGGCTAACGTTGAAGTAGCCTGATTTTAAAATATAGATTGTAATAAACCCGCTTAATGGCGGGTTTTTCGTGCCCTTTTCCATCCCGGCCCTTGTTGGTCGCCGGTTAATATGGGCACGAAATGATGATAAGATGCGAAAGTTGAAATCGGGAACTGTGTAAGGTCTTTTTTTAAGTTTTAAGGTGAGGATGCTCTGCAATGGGATTTTGAAAACTTTTGCTATTGTGAGTTTACACAAAGAAAGCTATATTGGAGGTATAGCTGCAATAAAATAGATTTTAGTTGCGGCAATACAGGCTTTAGCCGTAATTTCAACACAGTGTACTTTTTTTATAAAGTGCTATTGAAGAAGTAATAATCAAAAGCCTTCGGTGTGTCAAAGTAGCTTTTGAAAATTGATAATGTAGTAAACAATTCTGACACGCTTTACCAATATTAGCCGTTATGTCGAAAGAAACCTATGGGATATTTCTCTCTTCTACATCAGTCGATCTAAAGTTATATAGAGACCAAGTTCGTGAGTTTATTGAACGACTACGACTTACCGCGATTAGAATGGAAACATTTGGTGCTCGTCCTAACATGCCATTTAAAACTTGTGAGCTTCAAGTAAAAGAATGTGACGCCTTAATTGTAATCGTTGGAAAACGCTATGGCTGGGTGCCCAGTGTAAAAGAAGGTGGTGATGGCATCAAAAGTATTACTTGGTGGGAAGTGGTGTGGGCTTTAGAGGCAGGAAAATTAGTTTATGCCTTCATGTGCGACCTGAATGTGGATTTGAAATTGGAAAGTGAACAGGACAGGTTGATCGGAGCAAAGACACAGAAGGAGTTTATTGAAATTGGTAATGCTGTGAGCAATCTTGTGCAGTTCCGCGCTTTTTTAGAGCTTAATACAACCCGGGAAACGTTCAGTAGCGTTGACAATCTGACTGCAAAAGTTACATCCAGTTTGCAAGAATGGTATTTGCAAATTTCAGCAGAAAATGCAAAAATTTCTTACAAGGCGGAACAGTCTGTTGTTGCGCCCCCTCTTGGCAGCAATGGTCCGACTACAAGTAAAATACTGTTGCATAATTTCGAGCAATTGTATTGGCAAGAACAGATACACCTGTCGAGTGCCAAATGTCTTTTTCAGAACGATAATGATAATAGTGACATAAGCATCGCGGTAATTGCCGGTAAGGCGAATCTAAATCATCAGGCACTTATTGAAGCGACAGCAATCAGTCAGTTTGATATTAGGGATAAAAAAACTGAGCAGCCTCCTGATGATTACACAACAGCGATTGCAGCTCTGCTGGTCGGCAAATCCGATGATGGCACAAACTACAGTGGACTACTGCCAAATGCTAAGCTATCCATCTTTCAGGTTTTATCAGAAAAATATGACACCACACACTCGACATTACTTGCAGCAATTGAGGCGGCGATTGTTAGTGGTAACAAAATTATTTGTTTGACATTAGGAGGGGGGAAGGGATCGCAGGCGTATGAGGACATTTTAACAAGAGCTTATGTGAATGGAGTTATCATAGTTTGTGCTGCAGGTAATTTATCTTCCAATGAACCAATTTATCCTGCTGCTTATCCTTATAGTATTGCTGTTGGAGCTACTGACTCTTTTAATTGTCTAGCAAATTTTTCAAACTATGGAAATTGGGTTACAACATCAGCTCCAGGTGAGAATATTCCAATTGCTAAAGGGAGTAATGCATACGATAAGCGCACGGGTACCACCTTTTCATGTGCAATTGCAACAGGGGTAATTGCTTTAATGTTGAAGGCAAATAAAGACTTAACATTCAAGCAGATTAAAGAGATCTTGAAGGCAACCGGTACACCTGTCTTTGCTGATAACAATATAAAAATGAGCTTTAAGCAGATTGATGCATTTCAGGCCGTTCAAAGTGCATTGAAAGCTGTAAAAGGTAGTAAATCAGCCGCCACTAAGCAAAAACGTGCAACATCTCAAGAACCAAAGAGTAGTAAGATATAGCTGGAAATAAAATGTTTTGTGCAGGTGGTAAAAAAAGCCAACAGTTAATTCAAACTTCCGCTAACAGCAGCTTTGGGATAAAGCGGCAGCATCGCTATTTTACAACTACAAAAATTAATAACCAACAGAATAAAAGTGGCACAGCAGAATTCAAATACCGCTTCTTCACCAAGCTGTCCACTGTTAGCTGCCATTTTTAAACACATTTTTGCAATTCAAAAAGGTTTCGTTTTAATGAAACTTTTTTTATTTTTTCTGAAAGTCTTTAAAAAGCTAAAGGATGAAATTTTCGTCCTGCCTGGGTCTCCTTCAAAGAATTTGTGCGTTAGCCAAGATCCAGGCATGCTGTAATCAACCTCAAGTAATCAAAAGGTATTTAATCCCAGTTACAATCTTGCTAATCCTAAACTTAAGTAAATCCTGGTTCAGACGATATGGACAACAATACATTATTGCAAACAATCAAAGACGTTATTCTTGAATCACGGCAACGGGTTTTTAGAATGGCAAATGCTGCCCTGTTGCAAACCTATTGGCAAATAGGCAAACTCATTATTGAAGATGAGCAACAAGGAAAAGCCAAGGCCAATTATGGTGAAGCCACTCTAAAAACCCTTGCAACACAGCTTACAATTGAATTTGGTAAGGGATTTGACGAAAGAAACCTGAACAATATGAGGGCCTTTTTTAAGGCTTTTCCAATTTGGAACGCATTGCGTACCGAATTGAGCTGGACGCATTACCGATTACTAAGTAGATTAGATACTGAATCTAAACGCAACTATTATCTGCAGGAAAGCATTGCCGCCAATTGGAACAGCCGAACACTGCAACGACAGATAAACAGCCTTGCATTTGAAAGAGTACTGGAGCATAAAACAGAAATTAATGAACCAAATACCATCCAAAACCTGATAAAAGACCCTTACATTTTTGAGTTTTTAGGATTGGCTGCTGATACTAAAAACTCAGAAAAAAATATTGAAACTGCCATAATAAATCACCTTCAGCAATTTTTCTTAGAGTTTGGAAAAGGCTTTGCCTTTGTAGCAAGGCAGCAACATATTGTAACCGATACTTCCGATTTTTACATAGACTTAGTGTTTTATAATTACATACTAAAATGCTTTGTGGTTATTGATTTAAAAACCGGCAACCTCACTCACCAGGATGTAGGGCAAATTGATATGTATGTACGTATGTATGATGACCTGAAACGAAGTGCCGGCGACAACCCTACCATTGGCATGTTACTATGCAGCGAAAAAGATGAAACCATTGTAAAGTATTCGGTATTGAATGATAAGAACCAACTGTTTGCCAGCAAATATGTATTGTATTTACCCAAAGAAGAAGAACTGAAACAACTAATAGAGCAAGACAGAATAAATTTTGAATTAGATAACAAAAAAGCACAATGAATTTGAGCGATACCGGTTAGACCCGCATTATTGAATAAATAAAAGCAGGCGAAAATTTACAGCATTGAACACATAGACGAGCCTCGGAAGAAAGCCAAAAAAAGGAGATGCATTCTTTATGTTTGAAAACCGATTTTCAAAGGCTGGATACTAAATTCTCCTCCCTTTAGGTCACCTTTCTGCACCGCTTGATGTTTGACAAAACACAGTAAATTTGAAACATGAAAATTGCACTTCAATACGTAAATGATATAAATGGCAAGATCCAGGCTGTTCAGTTGCCTTTACCGGAATGGGAGAAAGTACTAAATAATTTAAAAAAGTATAAGCAAGCTTTAAAGCTTAGGTCGGACTTAAAAGAAGCATTTGAGCAAGTTGCTCTTCTAAAACAGACAAAGGAACACAAGCAAACACTAAACGAATTTTTGAAAGAACTTTAGTGTTTTTCCCAGTGAAAAGTTTAAAAGAGAAGCAAAACGGCTGATAAAAGAATTCCCATCTCTTAATCAAAAATTTACCTTGTGATCCTCTTGCTAACTAAAAACTAAATAATATGCAGGTTCGTTACGCGTTGTGTATTTGTGCGGTTCTTTGTTCTTTTTTTAGCCCGCAAGAGCCAAAACAAATTCCGCTTTGGCCTAATGGCGCTCCTGGTTCCGAAGGAAAAACAGGAGCTGAAAAAGTAAGAATAAATTCAACCGGTGATCATCTCATAAACAATGTTCATAACCCATCTATTACTCCCTATATTCCGGCAAAAAATGCCAGCGGTGTAGCAGTCATTATTGCTCCGGGTGGCGGGCATCAGGATCTGTGGATGGATCATGAAGGTTATAATCCTGCCCATTGGTTTCGCGACAAAGGGATTGCTGCTTTTATTTTAAAATACAGGTTGGCCCGTGATTCAAATTCTACCTATACTATTGAAAGGGATGAGCTTGCAGACATACAAAGAGCCATAAGATTGGTGCGCAGCCGTGCAAAAGAATGGAATATAGATACTGCAAAAATTGGCGTGATGGGTTTTTCTGCAGGTGGAGAAGTTGCAGCTTTATCGGCCATGAGGTTTGATTATGGAAATAAAACAAGCACGGATGCAATTGAGCAGGCAAGTTCGTACCCAAACTTCCAGGCATTGATTTACCCCGGCGGAACCAACAAATTTGAAGTAGTAAAAAATGCTCCCCCTGTATTTATTGCCGGAGGATTTAAAGATGTGCCCAGGATTGCGGAAGGCATGGCAGAGGTATATCTAAAATATAAAAAAGCAGGCGTGCCGGCTGAACTTCATATTTACTCAGGCGTTGGCCATGGTTTTGGAATAAGCGAAAAAAACCAGGGCGCAGTAGCCCATTGGCCCGATAGATTTATGGAGTGGTTGGTTGATATAGGTTTGATGAAATAGAAGATTGGTAACTGCTTATTTTGGACATACTCGGTTAAAAATAATTGGTAAAATCAGCTATAACCCTTCGTGGTAGCGGATTTTGGGATAGTCAATTGAAAGTGTTTTCAATTGGCTATTTTTTTCTGATGGAAAAACGACTTTGGCATGCCCGGTTTGCACTGGCACAAGGGTTCAAAAAATGGGGTAAGCAAAACGGCTAGCAAGGTTATCGTTGTACTAATTGTTATTTGGTCCTGCCTGGTCTCCCTGCAAAGCAGGTGAGTAATATGATGTTAGTGACTATTAAAACGTAACCACATGGAAACACTTAAATACAAGGTAATTACCGGCAAAAGCCAGTATAAGGAATACAGCAACATTTTAGAGCAGCTTATATTCTCTGGTTCTAACGATCAGAATAAAAAAGTTGAAATAGCCTTGCTTACGCTACTTATTGAAAAGTGGGATGTTGGACACATTTCTTTTTCCGGATTAGACCCCATTCAATTACTTCACTCCTTCATTGAAGACCATAATCTCAAAGCTAAAGACCTGGTGGATATACTGGGAATTAGCAAAGGGTACGTTTCAGATATCCTTAATTATAAAAAGGGGCTTTCCAAAGAGGTCATCCGAAAATTGGCTGATTATTTTAAAGTTTCCGAGGAAGCATTTAATCGTCCTTACAAACTGATTGTCCCAGAGAATCGCCGTTTGCGAAATGCCGGTGTGATGAATACAAAAAAGAGTTAGCAGTTGTTTAGAATTAGATACTCTCCATAAATTAAAGTTGCGAGTGGAGATTCCGGACCAAGTTGACCCACCATTCCGGTATAGCCTGCCCCGTCCAAATGCGGGGTTGCCCCACCCCTATACCTGTTATTTTATCTGCACTATTCCGGCATAGCCTGCCCCGAACATAGGCTTTCATGTGGACACATTCGTAAAGCTTTTTTTGCTCCATAGGAGCATCCTGTTTATAGAAAAATACATGGTAGTATCGGTTTCAAGCTCCGTAGGTGCTTCCTGTTTTCATGAATTTAGGCGGCTTATATGGAGCATGGATGCTCGATTGATCTTATACTCTATAAACAGGTAGAGGCTGATCAATACTAAAGGAAAGTGAACGGAAAGAAAAGCGAAGGAAATTTTCCCGCAGATGTTCGCAGAATTAGTCCGCGAATTTTCGCAGATCTGCCATCATCAGGTGGCCTTATATCTGCTCGAAATGATTTTTTCGACGTTGTTTTAGTCGCAAACTAGTATTTTCACTAGCAACGATAGATATCAAATGGTTGAGTTGCGCAGTTGAGTGCTGTCAAAATTTAATATAGCAGCGAAAAGCGGAAATTGTTGAATTAGTTTGACCAAAGGCGCTATTTTTATAGGAATTGACTTTGTATCAAAGATATTTGAGTTTGTTATAGCAAAATGTAAGATGATTTCTAAAAATAGAATGTATGTAGTTTATTAACATTAATACCATAACCTACTGGCTAAACAAATATAAAAACCCGAAAACTATGGCAATACGCGTTGCAATCAAGCATAAAACCACCTACCATTACGACCGAAAGGTGTCGCTGACCCCACACATTTTCAGGCTGCGGCCGGCAGTGCATTCAAGAACGCCCATTGAGGCTTACTCTTTTAAGATCACCCCAAAAAATCATTTCATCAACTGGCAGCAGGACCCTTTTGGAAATTACCAGGCAAGGGTAGTTTTTCCTGACCAGGCCGATAAACTGGTGGTGGATGTTGAAGTGATTGCCCGTATGGAAGTGATCAATCCCTTTGATTTTTTTGTGGAAGAGTATGCCGAAAAGTTCCCTTTCAATTATTCTGCGCAATTAAAAGGGGAATTGGTTCCTTTTTTAGAAGTAAAAGAACAGGGCCCGTTACTGATGGGCTGGCTGGCCAGGTTAGACAGAAGCAGCAAAAGTATCAACGATTTCCTGGTGTACATCAACCAAAAATTAAACCGCGATATTGCCTATAGCATACGCATGGAACCTGGTGTGCAAACTTGCGAGGACACCCTGAGCAGGGCCCTGGGCTCGTGCCGCGATACCGCCTGGCTGCTGGTGCAGATCTTACGCCATTTGGGCCTGGCTGCCCGGTTTGTTTCGGGCTACCTGGTGCAATTGACCGCCGATATTAAATCGCTGGATGGCCCGTCGGGGCCGGCGCAGGATTTTACCGACCTGCACGCCTGGACCGAAGTGTATATACCCGGCGCCGGCTGGATAGGCCTTGACCCAACCTCGGGATTATTTGCCGGAGAAGGCCACATACCCCTGGCATGCACCCCCGATTTTGTAAGCGCTGCACCTGTAGTAGGCGCTACCGATAAGTGCGAAGTAACGTTTGAATTTGAAAATACCGTTACCCGCATACACGAAGACCCGAGGGTAACCAAACCCTATAGCGATGGCCAATGGGCGGCAATTGAAGCGCTTGGTCACAAGATTGACGCCGACCTTGAAGCAGGCGATGTTCGCATGACCATGGGCGGAGAACCAACTTTTGTTTCTATTGATGATATGGAATCGGAACAGTGGAATACCGCTGCAGATGGCAAGGAAAAACGCCTGCTGTCGCACGAACTGATCTACCGTTTACGCGAACAATTTGGGCCCGGAGGCATGATACATTATGGGCAGGGAAAATGGTACCCCGGCGAGTTATTGCCCCGCTGGCAATATGGCCTGTTTTGGCGTAAAGACGGCCACCCGGTCTGGAAAAACCTGGACCTGATAGCCCATGAAAAAACAAAACATGCTTACACGCATGAAGATGCCAAAGCCTTTATTCGCGAATTAGCTAAATTTTTGGCAACCGATACCAGTCACGTTAGCCCTGCTTACGAAGATGTATTTTTCTTTTTGTGGAGCGAGGGGAAAACGCCGGTAAACATCGACCCTTTTAAAAGCAATTTAAAAGACTCTATAGAAAGAAGAACGCTGGCACAATTACTCGACAAAGGGCTGGATTCACCCGCTGGCTATGTATTACCCATTCAATGGAATTATAATAACGAAAAGTGGCGCAGTTGCAAATGGACCTTTAACAGAGAACATTTGTTTTTAATGCCCGGCAATTCACCCATTGGTTTGCGGCTACCGCTCGAATCGCTGCCCGCCATTGCGAAGGAAAAGAAACCGCAGAGGGTTGAGCGGAGTTTGTTTGAAGAACTGCCCGAGCTGCAAAAATTCAGCTATACCATCGATAACCGTTATGGGCTTGTCTTCGACCATAAAATAAAGAAAAAAACCAACCCTGAGCCCGTAATTCAAAAAGCGGATAACGAAACGAAAATCGATCAACCGGAGAAGGCTGCTGAAAAGGAAGCTGAAGAAAACATCACCTTTGAAGTAGATACTTTTATAACCGCCTTGTGTGTAGAAGTACGGGAAGGAATTTTATATATTTTTCTTCCGCCAATGGATTATTTAGAGCATTACCTTGACATGATCGCCAGCATTGAGGCTACCGCTCTAAGGCTAAAAATCCCCGTTCGTATAGAAGGTTATGAACCGCCCCGCGATTATCGTGTTGAAAGGTTGGTGGTTTCGCCAGACCCCGGCGTTATAGAAGTAAACATTCACCCGTCAAAAAGCTGGAAGCAATTGCTACACAATGTAAACACGTTGTACGAGCAGGCATATTTGTCGAGACTGGGTACAGAAAAGTTTATGTTGGATGGCCGGCATACCGGCACCGGCGGCGGCAACCATATAACCATCGGCGGCGAAACGCCTTCGGATAGCCCATTATTGCGCCGACCAGATTTGCTGAAAAGCCTTATCACGTACTGGCAGCATCACCCCGGTTTATCCTATCTTTTTTCGGGTTCGTTTATCGGGCCCACCAGCCAGGCGCCGCGGGTTGACGAAGGACGTGATGAAAAATTATATGAATTGGAAATTGCCTTTAGCCAGGTGCCCGAGGGAGGTTTTATTCCTTTTTACCTGGTCGATCGTATTTTCAGGCACCTGCTCACCGACATTACAGGCAACACCCACCGTTCTGAGTTTTGTATCGACAAATTGTATTCGCCCGATACAGCTTCGGGCAGGCTGGGTATTTTAGAGTTCAGGGCCTTTGACATGCCCCCGCACAAGCAAATGAGTTTGCTGCAAATGCTGCTGCTGCGCGGATTGATCTCTATGTTTTGGCGCAAACCCTATAAACACAAACTGGTACGCTGGGGTACACAGTTGCACGATAAATTCATGTTGTCGCACTACGTTAAAGAAGACATTGCCGAGGTGGTGAGCGATTTGAACAACGCGGGTTACCCCTTTGATATGAGCTGGTTTGACGCATATTTTGAATTCAGGTTTCCGCATTATGGAACGGTGAGAATACAGAATATCGAAATGGAAATACGAATGGGCATAGAGCCCTGGCACGTGCTGGGCGAAGAGGTAAGCAGCACCGGTACGGCCCGGTTCGTTGACTCATCCCTCGAAAAAATACAGGTAAAACTAAAAGGATTGACCGATGGCCGATATGTATTGTTATGCAATGGCAACCGTGTTCCGTTAAAAGAAACTACGGTTAGTGGCGAATATGTTTGCGGTATTCGCTACCGCGCCTGGCAACCACCATCGGCACTGCATCCCACAATTGGTGTAGATACACCTTTGGTGTTTGATATTGTAGATACCTGGAACAGCCGGAGTATAGGCGGATGCACCTACCATGTATCGCACCCCGGCGGCAGAAGTTACGACACCTACCCTGTAAACAGTTACGAGGCGGAGAGCCGCCGTATCAGCCGTTTCTGGGACCACGGGCATACGCAGGAAACACTTACGCCCCAGCCCACTTTTACGGCAGTCGCGCATTATATTGAACAAGACCGTGCGCCATTCTTTATTGATGCCCCGGATGTGGTTGTTAACAGCGACTACCCGCATACGTTCGATTTCAGGCAGGCATGGGCTAAAAAAGTAACGCCAAAATAAACAGCAAATTGCGGGGTGACAGCCTTTAAAAGGCATGGACCCATTTAACAAAAGAAGAAAAAAGGCAGGTTTTACTTCCTTCCTTTTTTCTTCTTTTTTGTTATGCAAGTTGAAAACATCAGGAAAAAAGTAAACGAACCTTGCAGGTATAGCTGCTGAGGTGTTATTGGTGGCGGCTTTGCGACTTTTATACTCAAAAGAATATTACAGTTTACATTGAATTTTTACATGATGCAAAACAAACAATTCTCCAAATTGGGTAAACCCGGAAACAATCTAAATTATAAGCCGCATTGTAGAATTGCCTCGTGAAAACGGGTGGCAAATCATTTGCATAGTGGCGAATATTATGAAACTATTTAAATGTACCAACTGCAGTCAGCCTGTATATTTCGAAAATTCTTTTTGCATTTCATGTAACTCATCTTTGGGTTTTGTAGCCGATTTTCAGCAACCCTATGCATTGCAAAAGGTGAATGTAAACCTGTATCGTTTAATTGGAAAGCAAACCAATACGCTTTACCGGTATTGCGCCAATTATAATAATAATGTTTGTAACTGGGTGATACCGCAAAACAATGGAACCGTATTTTGTAAAGCGTGCGATCTAAACCGAACTATCCCCAACATTACGAACCCGGAATATGCCAACCGATGGAGCAAAATTGAAAATGCCAAACACCGGCTCATCTACCAGCTGATACGGCTAAAACTGCCATTCTGCAATAAGTTGCAGGATAGTATAAATGGCCTGGTGTTCGATTTTAAAGCCGATGAATTTGATATAGCCGGCGCTAAAGTTTTAACCGGCCATGATGATGGCATTATTACCTTAAACATTTCGGAGGCTGATGATATTGAACGCGAAATGGCCCGAAAATCAATGAACGAAGTGTATCGCTCTGTGTTGGGGCATTTCCGCCACGAAATTGGCCATTATTATTTTGACCGGTTGATTGGCAACACCGAAAAAATAGAAAGTTTCAGAAGGTTGTTCGGCGATGAGCGGGTTGATTATGCCACAGCCCTTGAAAGATATTATCGCGAAGGCCCGCGGCAAAACTGGAACCAGCAATATATAAGCGCTTATGCCACGGCACATCCATGGGAAGATTGGGCCGAAACATGGGCACATTACCTGCACAT
>JBBRCW010000145.1:0-16530 GCA_038204535.1 Chitinophagales bacterium
CATCAATTTACCCGACGAAACAGTCAGGGTTGTAAGGCCCCGCCAACCTTTTGATCAGTCGGGCCTGGATGCCATGCAGCCAATGACCCCCGCCAACAGAGTAGGCGATGAACCTGTAGTACAATTTCTGCTACCACTGCCGCCAGGTATTTATAATGATTCGGAGGAGCTGTTTGGTTTTTTCACTTACGAGTTTAGAGTAGGTCATGCTGACCCGGAAAGATGGTCAACTGCACAAGGCCGCTTTGGTTCGCCTTTACGTGTTACCGGCGTACAACATGCCGCACCGCCTATGTTGTTAAATACCAACAGGCAAAACGATAAGATACTGTTGAGCACCCGGCACGCACAGTCGTACTTTAAGGGTAAGAACTGTACCCCCGTTGTGCCCCGAACCGACATCTACGGACTTTTGTATGCACAGGTATTACAGGCAGATGGCAGGCAATACCGGAATGTTTTGCTGGATACCGCGTTGTTATTAAAGCCATTTTTTACCAGCGATATTGACGAAGTAAATGCCTACGATAAACGCAAGGAATTACGTAACGATCCCAGGGCGCCTTTTATACCGCCCGAGCCGCCGGTTTTACTACCAGGCACACCACCATATGCCGTTACTTTTTGGAATTTGAAAAACATAAGGGAAAAGTTGCGCTTTCTTGGTATTAACGAAAATGCATCCCTAAGTGTAATTACCATAGAATTGATGCCGCCCAACAATTTTCACGATACCGAACTAAGGGAAAGACAGGATGTAAATACAAATCCGCCGGCATCGCCTCAGGAACTAATACTTGATCGTGTACGGATTTTAAGAACCTCGCGATTGTGTAAGGTTAAAGATAGTTGTGCAGTGGAAGGGTAGAGTGGGTGGCCGATATCGACTAAGTAAGCAGGTTGTATGAGGAAGGAGAAAGCCCCGGAATCGATCAGGTTTATTATCAAATATTCAAAAAAAAAGCCTGCTCTCGTAAAGAACAGGCTTTTTACATTTATACTTTCGATGTGTTTATTTTACCATAAAATCCGCCATTCCCTCGCCCCATAAAAAGGTTACCTTACCTGATTTATCGATATTGAAGGTCATTTTTTCATTAAACTCAGAAGATTGAGAAGGATATACTTTTATCCGTAGCGCGTCTTCAGCTTCGTTATAGACAGTACCCCACTGGTTCCACGTTTTATTAAAAATGATGGTCGCTTCTTCCTGACCGGGTATGCTGTAGAGGCTGTATTTTCCGGCCTTTAATGGTTGGCCCTGTACCATTACATCTTTGTTTACCTCAAAAACGGTTGCTTCGTTTGCGCCTGTCCGCCATACCTTTCCAAAGGGTGCAATGTCAACACCCAGTGTGCGGCCTTTTAACGAAGGCTGGCTGTAATCGATACTTATGGTTACGCCGTCGTCAGTTGTTTGGGTTACTTTGGCAGGCGGGCTTGGCCTTTTTGATTTATCCTGCTGCGCAAAACTTTTCGTAGCTATCAATGCAGAAGCTAATAAGCAAATAGTCACAAATTTTTTCATTTTTTTTGATTTTTGGTTAAGGTAATTAATTTGAAGTCAGGTAACACAATTATAAAGGTTTTGTTTTTTATGAACCCATTATTCCACTAAAGTGAATCATGTTTTTGCCGTTGGACCGATTTAAAGCAATAAATCTGCCAAAAAATCAAATCATAATCTGCCATATATTTTTGTCGCCCCATTTACCCCAGTCTTTCATGCTTTGTTTTAATTGGTTACGCAGGCTTGCCTGGTTTGTCTTTTTGCCTTTTTTTGGCGGTGCCAGGTCGCTGGGGCCAACTGTAACCAGCTCAAGTTTGGTGGCAAACCAGGTGGTATTCATTCGGGGGATGGCGAGGCCAAGGATCATACCTGGTAGTCCAGTAAAAGATTCCGGGCCGCCGCCGGGCACAATCTGGTCGGTATAAAAAGCCACCACAAAAACAGAATCCATAATAATTGCCGTGGCTTTTCGGCATTCGAAATTTGCAATGGTGCGGGTATCGGGCGATAAGTTCCATTCAAACGAACCTGAAACAATTAATATTCAGGTGGCCTTTTTGGAGATTTAGTATCTTTTATTTGGATAGTTATTTATTGAATAAAATCTGGAGACATACTTTTATACCAATGATTGATATTTATGATTTCATGTATTATTTTACCTGTGTTACATTAAGCACCATCGGGTTTTGAGCAGTGCCATAAACATAATCAATGAAAAAATCTGCCTCTGCTACCGTTTTATAAAGGTAAGAAGTACCTGCATTATAGTATTTGAATGTTATTTTGCTTTGTTCGTCGGACATGCCGCGTATCAGTACAAAATAAACATTGGCATTATTAACCTTTACCATTACTCCTTCGCCGCGGCATTCATCGTTTATAAAGGCTGCCAGTTGATCATTTTTTCCCATTGTCGCAGAAAGTGCCTGCGGTAATGCAACCACTGCGGTCATGCTTGCAGGGTATATACCGGTATCATCAGCCTTCCAGTTTGGCGGTGGAAATTTTGCGGGCTGCTCCTGTGGTGTTTCAGGTAACGCAATACCTTTTTTGCAGCCTGTTATCGCAAACAGCAGCACAGCGCCTATAAGCCATACAGTTGATTTCATGAAAGTTGTTTTAATGCTTGCAACAGCTTTAAAGGCTGTTGCAAGCTAATTGAATAATTAACTGGTTACTGTTTCACCACTTTGCGGGTATATGGTACGCCGTCAACTACCGTGGTTATAAAATACACACCTTTGCTAACAGGTGTACCTGAAGCGTTCGTACCATTCCAGGTGGAAGTAAATCCGGTTCCTGAAACGGTCTTTAAAGGCATTTGCTTCACCAACCTGCCCGATAGGTCCATAATGGTTACCTGCACCCGATGATCGCCGATCGACAGTGATCTAAGATTAACTGAAATAGTGGCTGAACTGTTAAACGGATTTGGATAAACGGTTATCATTTCGCCTTGCTGCACAAAACGCAGTTCAACTGGTTTTAACAAAGTACCCACTGTTGTATTCGATTGGTAGTTTACAATAGTGGTTGACTGGGCAATCCATTCTCCATTGCGCTCCACCACAAACACCACCGGCTGCTCCGTATCGCCACTTATGGTAAAGAAGTAGGTGTGCTTATTAATCTCAGGATTATATACGGGTTTTGTCTTACCCATCAATACGCCATTTACAAAAGCAAGAATGCTATCCCCATTTTTAAATTCGAAACCGTGACCAACAACCGCTGTTATCGTCATATTATCAGAATTGCTGTAATTAGCCGGTACCGGCCTTTCGTTCGGGTTTGGATTAACGCCCCTTGGTGTTGTTCCGCCAAGGCTGCCAGTGATAGCCGGATATTTAAAAGAGGTACTTGTTGAAGGTTTCCGGTAAAGCATATATCCTTTGCCTGTTTCCAGGGTGGTTAAGCTTCCCACCCAGCCACTTTGCTTGCTGTACATGGCAAAACCTGTTTGCGATTTTATCACATCTTCATCTGCAGCCTCGTAGCCTGCAAGGGCTTCCTTTACCGTGGTGTTGATTTGCGGCAGGTAGCTGATGTAGTTCCATTGGGCACCCTTAAGCGGTATGGGAGTGGTGGTAACATTTACAGCCACACCCGTAATGGTTAGCGCCTGCGCATTAGCCGCTTTTAACTTATACAGCGACAAATTATCGATGGTTTTCAAACTTCCTTTCCATTCCTCTTTGTCAACCCAACTGGCGAAACCTTTCTCATCGCCCTTGCCAGGCGCTTCATTTTTAACGATATCGGCAACAGTCCAAACGCCGTTTTGAAGTATCGTATTAATTGGTGTACCCGTGGGTATAGCAAGATTAAAAGACAGCCAGTTCCAGTTTTGATTAATGGTTATATCCTGAAAGTATTGTGTACTGCCATCAAATATAACTGGTATCGCAGGAGTACCTATAACGGCATCGTTTGCAAAAATGATGGCTTTCGACGGTAGGGCTTTGTAGGTTTTGCCTGTTCCTGCCTGCCAAATTCTAAATTCAACATTGGTGTTTTTTATGTCATCGTTATACACCGTTAAGAAGGTGTACCAAAGGTTGTTGGATGCATTGAAGGTGTTATTGGCAACACCCACGCATCTGCCATTGATGAAAGCGCCTAACATGTCTTCTTTATTGATTGAAAATATATTGTTCAGGCGAATTTTTCCATACACCACCATGTTGTAGTCGTAATCCGACGCCTTCACAATCCAGTCTGGTTTTTTACCTTTTACCTGCAGCGTTATTTTCAATGCTTCTATCTCGTTATTGTCGTTGCGCATATAAATAATCTCTTCGTAGCTGCCTATGTTCAAGCCTTCGTTTACCGTAAATACTACCTTTTGGTTCGCTTTAGGCCCTACGGAACCACTGTTAGTGCTGGCTTTAAGCCACGTTGGCAGGTTGTAAATAGTGTATTGCTGCGTACTTCCGCCGCTGTTAACCAGGTAACTTTCAAACTGTAATTTGTTCCCGGTTTCCTTAACCAGGTTAATTTCCCGGTCACCCCACTTAAGCAGGTTCTTATCAACATAAGCCGTCCAGGTTACGGGGGAGAGCAACTTGTTGCCGTTAAGGTCGCGAACATTCTTTACCTGGAAGGTAATGGTGGTTTTATCAATTGCCTGCTTTGATTCTTCCATGTTAATGATCAGCGCGTCGTTGTTTACCACAAAGTTATATTTGAGATTCTCTACAGGTCCTCTGTCTTTAATTGGTGCCGCGTTATCGTTTTGCATAGCAAGCGGGTCAGTTACATTCACAACAGCATCAGGAACTTCAACCGTTTGTACTTCCTGCACCTTTGCATCCTTAAGCGAATAGTTCAGCTCCGTTGCTCCCTGGAAAGTAGTGTACCGCTCAAAAGGATAGTAGGCTAATAATCCAATCTCGGTACCCTGCAGCCTGATGTTGTTGTTGCGGGCAATGATTGTTGGATCGAGGTAGGTGTTCCAAAGCCTGAATTCATCAATTTGACCTGTAAAATACCTGTCTATTTTTCTGGCCGAACCGTTTTCAAAATATCCCCTGGCTCCCAGGTAGGTATAATCAGAAGCGATACCGCCCACATTATTGGCGTCAAAGAACTGGTTTAATAAACCGTCAACCGACAATTGGGCTATCCCTGCGTTTCGGTCAACAGCCACTGCAACATGGTGCCAGTTGTTGTCGAGGTAATTACCATTCGCCGAAACTTTAAACCCGTTATTGCGGTAAGTAAGTAATCCATTTTCAAAACCAAGAGTGAACAGGTTCACCGATAATACAGGGTCTGTTTCCTCTCCGGTTCCGTTTGAGGCAAGGGTAGAATTTCCTTGCGTTGCACCGGCTTTAAACCACATCTCCAATGTATAATCCATGGCCGAAACTACCGGGGCGAACGACGCGTTAGTTTGAACATACCGGCTGCCATTGAACGCGACTGACTTACCTGCCGGTGTACTCCAGTTACCATTTAGCAGGGCATTAGATCCATGTGCTTTATCAAATGCCACACTGCCTTTTCCTTCGTTCATGGGATAGTAGGCCAGCAAGGCATTTTCACTGCCCGACAATACTTTCAGGCTGTTTACCTGAAGTTTTATTGCGCTGATGGTATCGTTCCATATACGGGCTTCATGTATTTTTCCATTTAAGAAATCGTTTTTCTTGCTGATGCTACGGCCGTATTCAATGTGCCCGCTTCCGGCGTAAGAGGTTACCGGTGCAGCGCTAATTAACTCTTTAAAGTTGTAGTAGGCAGAAACCGTTTTAGTTACATCGTTATACATGACCGCTACATGTGCCCATTCGCCCGGCTTGTAATCGTATTGTTGGGAACTGGTAACAACCTTAGTTCCCAGGGTGACTTTCATTTTTTGCTCGCTGGTTAATGCAAGTTCAAGCGATTCGTCGGCGTTTCCATGGCTGAAAACTGTTTGGTTGGCCACGCCGGATGGCAGCACCCACATTTCAGCGGTAATATTTTTACCCGTGAAGCTTTTTTCAAATTCTGTAGCTAAATAGTTGCTTACACCATCCAGCCGAACACTTGCCGAATGATCGCCTGTTGCGCCGTTTCGAATACCGGTCACCTTAAAGTCGGCCGCGGTAAGTAAGCCGGCAGCAATCGTTTCATTAAAGTTCAAACGTACGTCATCCGTAGCAGTTAAAACACCATCAGCAGGCTGCGGGGAACCAAATAGCCGGGGATTGTAAGTATCTTTTACTCCACTAACGAGGCTTGACTCAGTGGTTATAAAGTTGTTACCAACCTTGCAATAACTTACTGCCTGTATGTCGTAGGCCTGGTCGTTAAACGAACCATCTGCCATAACCAAATTGTAAGCGATGCCTTTGGGATCAGCAATCAGTTGTTTCTCGCCTTGTGCTCCATCCAGTTTTGCCTGGTCATAAAAAAACTTCATTGCGCTTACCCACGTGCTTGACGATGCAGGCTTGTATTGAAGCTCAACATGATCGAAAAGGGAATTATTGACATCAAACTGGTCGATAGAAATTGGCAGGTAACGCTTATTATCCTGGTTGAGCGGGGACTCTGAATTTAGCACCCATTTACTTTTGGGCGATTTAATGCTGATATCGGTACATGAGGGAATAAAATGCGCGGAAATCAGTACGGTGTCCGCAATCTTTTCCTGGTAGCCGGTTGGATCGTACTGGCAGGAAGAATGCAGAAGAATAGGAATATTTTCGTAATCCATTGCATCGGGCCCCCTTGTTAAAGTAAGTGTCTTTGTTATACTTTCGCCATACAGCAGGTACACTGAGCGTCCGCCGCCTCCAATGGATGCGCCGTCAATTGCCAGTGTTGCGCCGCTTATCTGGGGAACATCGGTATAGCCTATAACAAAAGTCGCTGGCTGTTTAGCCTCCGATTCGTTGCGGACTGTAATTGTATATACTGCCTTACGGCTGGTAGGTACATTGTTTGCGACTGGCCTGTCAACCGTAATCACCGGTACTTCAATACGCTGTGTAGGCTGATCAATCAATGTACCCGGCTGGTAGTATTTTGACATTGTTGCTCCCATATAAGGACAACCGCTAATTCCGCCTTTTGTACGAAATACCAGGCTGTTGTCCGCTGCTTTTCTCAAGTCGAGTGTAAAATAGTCGTCGGTGCCATTGGATCCAAGGCTAAAGCCAACCGTTGTACTTGTTGCTGACCCATCGGATGTGCTGCCGCCCTGTGTTGTTCCAAGGGATTCCTTATAGTTAAATTGAATTCCTGAGCCATTAAATTTTACTTCGCCAGAATTTGCTACACTTCCGGAAAGTATAAAACTGAAATCATTTACATAATTGGAGGCAATGCTGGTGTTTTGTGAATACTCTATCGGTGCACCAGCGTGAAAAGAATAGTTTTGTATCAGCGATGACTCAAGTTTTGCTTTTTCGTTGTCCGCCATCCTTTTCTCCCATGCAGTTACGTATTGGTTTAGCATTAGCACGGTATCGGTGCGATAAATTGAACCTGCAGGAAAATAAATATCGTAACTGGGACCGGCCCCCAACTGGGTTTTTGCCGATTGCGGAAAGGCTTTTACGTCATTATTCGATTTTCCAAAATTTGACGCATCAGTTTCCAACCTGGATAAATACACTGGTTTCATTTGTGCATTGGCCAAATTTTGCGCCTGACCACTGGTCATAGAACCTGGTAAATTCAAAAAACTGTTTCGAATGGTTATTAAATTTGGGATCAATATTTTTTCGATTTGCTGCTGCGGGTATGCGAACAAAGTGCCAAATGACTCTCCAATGTTTATTCCCTGCCTGAAAACCAAATAGTAGGGAATTCCGCCTATGTCAACTTGCTTTAATTCAATGTCATTGGGCTTTTTATCCTTCACTATCGTTACATTGTTACTTGCCCCGTAAGTGATATTTGTAGAATAGCCCACAAAAACATCAGCGATTGGCCCTGCAAACAATGGATCATCGCTTGTTTGAAACTTAGTGGTCAAAGTGGTAGATTCTTCTTTGCTATTTGTACGGGTGTAATGTTCTTCGTGGTGAAGGCCAAGTGTTACCCCGGTGTTTGTTTCAACGGTATTTATTACTCCCGCGCCAAAGCCAATAAAAGTAGTTAATGTGTAACCCAATTTTTGAGCTAAATCGATGTCGCCCTCCTGATCTACCGAACCTGAATAACTAACACTTTTTGAAAGTGTAGAGCCTTTCTCCAGATATGAGAAGCTTTTTGAACCCGGCGGATCACGGAGCACTGTTATTATTTTATCTGGACCTGCGGTTACAAAGTCAGTTCCGCTTAATTTTCCTCCCAGTAAATATGCTAACTGATTTTCGTCTCCATAAAGCTGCCAGTTAACATCATTGTTATCGCCAAAATGAATGGAAGCGGATATGTCTTTTTGGCCCGTTGACAGGTCCGGATCACCTCCCGTAAAAGAGTATTCCGCCTGCCCTTCGCTGTTAAGGCTTACGGTGTCCGGGGTATTTTCGCCGTTACGTAAATGATTCTGCACCGATACAAGGCCGTCGGTCGTGGGTACTTCATCTATTGCATTATTCGCCTCCTTATTGTATTGGTATTCTTCAAACACTTTAATTCCAAAACTGTAAAGTTGATTTTGAACGAAAACGGGATATCCAAAAACGTACATGTCTCTTCCTGATTTAGTTTTATCAACTACCGGAATTTTCTGCTTTTCGCCTGAACCAAGCAACAGTTCGTATTCCGAATTTCCCAGGTAGCTTAAGGGTTGACCCGTTTGGTCTTTTTGAAAAATTGCAAAGGTTGGATTAACCCGCTTAATAAACTTATAAGAAGCGTTGTAAGTTATGCTATCGAAGTATGCATGCTTTACGTAAACGTTTTGATTATTGAGAATCGAATCTTCATAATGACGCGACGATCCTACTAATGCAAACTTGTTGGTAAAATTGAGGGTTACGGGATTCCCATTTTCCAGTAACTGACCCCAGCCCATTGCAGTAACCGATGTTGCCTCAAATAAAACAGGAATCAAGTCAGCTACAAATTCTCCCGTTTTCGGATCGGGCTCAATATCTATGCTCCTTTCATTAAAAGTTACTATTGTTTTACTGGATTTTGATGGATCATTAATATTGGAAGGCAGCAGATGGTTTATGATCACTCCTCTTGGCGAGCCCGATATATCTAACATTTGAGCGCCCCTGACAGACTCTGGTAACTGTAAGGTCACTTTTAAATTATCGCCTAAATTGTTTTTCGAGGCCGAAAGGCCCAGGGGAAGACCGCTTTGTACTGCTCCGGCGGCAACGCGGCCAATAAACCGGATAGTAGTGGTATCATGCAATTCTAAACCAGCAACCGGAGCCTGGTAATTGCGATTGGTACCATCGGAAAGCGTTATTTTGCCATCGTTTTCAAATACATGGTTAATTTTTACAGATTTTACCTCATGTACCCCAACCGGTACCGAAATGTTGAACGCACCGGTTTCATTGGTTTCGATAACTTCCCCGTTACTCTTTTGGGCATAACGTCCGTCTATTAAAAACTGTACACCAGGCACCGGTACTGTGGTGTTTCTATAGTAAACGATACCCGTAACAGGGAAGGATGATTTATCCTTAAAGTCCACTGTAAACTGTGGTGTTGCAGGAGAAATTAGGCGGTTAACCGATATTGGGTCAAATTGGTGTGTGCCTTTTAGCGGCACGATTGTATAAGTAGTTCCGTTTCCAATGTAGGGAATGCCCGATATGAGGTAGTTGCCCGAAACATCGGTATAAGCTTTTAAAGCCAACTGCCCGGCAGTAGGTATAGTGGACGAACGTGTGACGGCCGTACTGCTCATTGTACCATCGTTGCGGTTGTAATTCTCATCGTGGTACGAGAGGTCGTAAAACTGGTCAATGATGGTTTCGTCAAAACGCCAGTAAGCAATGAGCCCCGGTTCGTTGCCCGCCAATATTCGGGTTTGGTTTTTTACAACGTCTGAAGTTTCAAGACCTAAGTTGAAGACGCGCATTTCGTCCAGGTACCCTTTGTACAAATACTGGTTTGGGCCTCCGCTGCCAATATATACTGATGGGTCGGGGGAAGAAGTACTTACCGGTATCAACTTTCTGCCAATCACATCTTCATTAAAAATAATCAGCAATGAATCGCCTTTATGAATGCCTGCCACGTGTACAAAAGTGTTGTTCGGGTTATCGTATGGAACTGACACCTTTTCATTTTTGTACGAAAAATACAGTTGTCCGCCGGCATCAAATCCCATTTCATACTGATTGCCGCGGTGAAACAAAACCTGGTTGACCGGTTGGGCATCGCCCGGCTTAATCCATGTTTCGATTGTAAAAGCATCGTCTGAAAAAGGAACCGTAGTGTTATCCAGTTTAAGGTAACTATCGGACGACCCGTTGAGATAAATACTCTTTCCCAATTGTGCCGCGTCGTTGCTTTGCAGCCGTACCACGGCATCGTCCACAGCCTGCCCGCTTTCGTAAGTTATGCGGCCATATATGTTGCCGGTTGGGCTGCGGAAACCTATTCCCGATAAAGTTTCATTCGAAAACACATTTACTCCGTTGCATTTTACCAACCCCACCACCTGATAGGTGTAGTAAACGCCAGGAGTTCCCTTAGAATCATCGGCCTGGTAGTCGCTTACGCTGGATCCGGGTACAAGGGCAATCTGTACAAAATTATTGGTTCCGTACACCGCCCGTTTAATGATGAAATTGTCGAAGTTGCCGGTTGCCGACCAACTTAACTCTGTTCGGTCGGGATAGTATCCTTTAGACACTTCAAGGTTTGATATTGTACCAATTTCTGTTGGCAATACCTGCCCGGTTGCAGCTACGGGGTCGGGCGTTGCAAAACCTGCCCCGGCAGGCGGTAATACCTGTACGGTATAAGAGTAATTGTTACAAATAGCTACCAATTTGTCTGTATAACTTCCCAGGTCAAAATCCTGTTTTGTAAGCTTTATTTCGGAGGAAGTTTTAGCCGTGTTGTTAATTCGGGTGATGATAAAACTTGCTCCGGGTAACCATGCCGACGGTTTGTTATCCCAGGTAATAAGGGCCTCCTTTTGATCGGTAACCGTTGCAGTGGCAAAGGCAATGGTAGAAACCCCCACAGTTGCGTCGGCCTGTTGAGAAACTTCCCAGCCAAACCCTGTGTGGTCCCGCGCAACTCTAAAATGCATATTGGGCGAAAAATCTTTATCAACATTATAATTATAAGTTTCCTGCGCAGGATCGTAAGCTACATACACAGTTTTGGCATTATCGAAATTTGCATTATCGGCAATTTGGATTTTTAACTGATCAGCTACGTATTCATTACTAAGAACTCTGTCCATATTCCACGTAAAAGTCACACGCTGCTGAGTTGCATCGTAGCTTGCCCTGGGATATTTTGGGACAGTAAAAGGTAAGACCTTGACATAATCAGAGCTTGCTGTTAAGCGGCCGTCGTAGGCTTGTTGTTTGAACCTGTTGATTTGGAGAAATTCACTTGCTTCCACAACTGCATAACCACTTGTAACAACATTTACATCAGGGGATGAACGCGACCCGTTAATGTTTTCAAGATAAATTTTGCTTTGTTCATCTACAGCGGATAAAGATGCCTTTGTGTAATTAATCTTGGCTTTTATTTTACCATCTTCTATAAAGTATGGCGAAACGGAAATGCTGATTGGCTGCATTTTAGGAATCGTTACACTAGTTGGAGAGATGTTTTGCGAGAATTTAGAACCGGCATAATAAGTGTCAAATTCTACTTTAATATCAGTCATGTTTAAATGCTGATTCGTTATTTCCAATTCCAGACTCATTATGGCTCTATTAGGACGAGTTGGATCTGCTGCCGACCATAGATTGGCCGTAACAACCTGCCCATTCCAACTTTGGGTTTCACTTGGCACTAATTGCAATGCCGCATTTAACGAATAACTGTAAAACAATACCCAGGTTTGTGAATTGTCCAAAGAGTAATAAACTTTGGCATTTTTTGCGTAGTAGTAACCAGGTAATGCCAGATTTGCGTCAAAAGCAAATGCCTCCACATGAACTTTTCCGGTAAAAGCGTTAAAATTACTAGCAGTAACATATGTAGTAAATTGGGCTGTAGCAATAAAAGAATGAAAGCATATTGCTAATATTAGTAAAAACTTAGCCATCACTTTACTATTGAAAGTAGAAGAATGAGTGGGTTTCCCGGCATTGTATAAATGTATCATAGCATTAATTTTGAGGAGGTCGATATTATTTAGATAAGTATTGAGAATCCGAAAAGTAATTACCCGGCAGGGCCATAATCCATTGCAAATTGCTGCGCACCGTTAAAGCCACTATTGCAGCCGCCTGATCTTCCATTCAAAATAAACCCACACTAATATTGCCGACAGTAAAAACAGCAAAATCAATAGCTTCATTTTCTGTCTGTACTTCAATCGCGTAAAAAAATACTTTTTTATATTGGAGCGGGCGTTCATTGGAATTAGCCTGTAATGTTAGGCTCAAAACAGGGCGGTTTGCAAAAAACAGGCGTGGACAAAAAACCTTTTTGGCGTGGACAAATACGTTTTGTTTAAATTATTTAGTAGATAATTATATATTAATTAAACAAAAATGGCGTTTTTAGAAATATTTTTTGCTACAGTTTAAACACAGATTTGCATCGAAACCCTTTTGTTGTGCGTTTTTTACCAAATGGCAGGATGAAAAAAGACTTAGATGTTACGGGGGACTTGAATTAATAACGCTGGTAAACAGGTTTGTGCAGCAGAATTTTGTAATGCTTAATAAGTAAGCAGGCGTATGGTTAAATTGTTCAGATAGCTATTCGAGTGAAGAATATTATTTGAAGGTGCAACACCCGCGAATTTTAGGAACTCAAATAGAAATTTTAAAATCGTCCTCTTCTGAAAGCGCAGGATATTTTTTGCGCAGCCGGTAACGGGCTTTTCTCAGCGATTCCTGCGAAATTCCCTGCATGCCTGCCATATCCCTGCTGCTTACCTGCAATTTGCACAATGCTAATAGCCGGGTTTCGGCAGGCGTAAGTAAGGGGTAGCGGGTGTGTAGATCTTCAAAAAATGATGGGTACACTTGTATAAATAAAACCTTAAACTCATTCCAACTGTCTTCAGTTATTAGTACTGCCCCGTTAAGTTGTTGTAGTTTTATTTCCTGTTCTTCCTCATCAAACGTTTCAAATTGGCTGAACGACTCTTTAATATCTGTTATTTCGGCCTCCAGGTTTTTTTGCCGTATTTCATGCAGGTATTTTTCCAGCCGTTCCTCTGCCAGTTTAAGCGCTTCGCTATCATGCAACTGCTGTTCCAATAGTCGTTTCTTCTCTCTGCCGTGTTTTTTTTGAAGCAAGAAAAAGACAATTGAAAAAAGAAAAAAAAGTACGGCAATAATACCAACCCTCTGTCTTCTCAGGTCCTTTTCTTCTATGGCCTTTTGTTTTTCACGTGCCTGATACTTTGATGCATGAAACTGTTCGGAAATTTCTTTGAAAAGCGCGACGTTATTTTGTGCCTTTAACCGGTCGCGCAAAGTAATAAGCGAGTCCTGGTAGGCGGAAGCTTTTTCATAATTACCGGTTTTCTTAAAATAAAGGGCCTTGGTCTCAAAATATATAATCCCGAAGCTACTCCATTCCCAGTTCGGCTGCAGGGTAAGCGAACGTTTTAAATAGGTTTCGGCTTTACCAATACTATCCATGTGAAGCAGGCTATTAGCTATATAAACGCTTGTTATAGCCGAATTTGGTGGTTCGCGAATTTGGTTTGTAGCCAAATCAAAGTATAAGTAAGGCAACGCTTCGCGATAATGGCCTTGTAAACGAAGGGCATTGCCATAGTTTCCTACAGCAATGCCCCAAAAGATGGTGTCGTTGGTACTTTGCGCATATTTGACCGACTTATTAAAATAATTTTTGGCCATCGCCAGATTTCCCATCTTCAAATAAGTCATTCCTATGTTATTATAGTCAAAAGCGGCCCTGCCATCTCCTTCCGATTGACTATCTTTTCGAATATCCATGTAAAAACGAAGTGCTGCCGGGTAATCGCCTACCTGGTAATGCAATTGAAAAAAATAATATCGATAGTGGTTCACAAGCGGCATGTTGCGATAACCTATTTGCTCCATCAGGTCAATGGAAAGCAAAAAAAATCGAAACGAAAGTTCAAATTTCTTGACCGTATAAAAATGATGCGCAAGAAAAAAGAACCAGGATGCCTTGATTTCAGGATATGGGCTGTTTTCAAATTTGGCTCTTCTTGCCAATAAAAAAGTATCGGCCTTTCCAGCTTCTTCCAATTTATATGATTGAAAAACTGTTAAGAACAGCTCGTTATACCAGCGCATTTTATCATCGTGATGATTATCTATCCATCGCCTTGCGCTGTCCCAGTTATGCCACAGCCGGGCGCTATCGTGCATAGGTTTATGCTCAAATTGCTGGTCCAGATAAAAATAGAAAAGGTGGTCAACCCGATTACGTGTAAGCGTATCGTATTTGCTTTGACCATTAACCGTATTTGTAAAAAAAGTGAAAAAACAACTACAGCATACGATTGTTTGAAGAAATATTTTACGGAAAAAATACATCATTACGTATCCAACGTATTAATATTTAAAAAAATATAATACATTGAAAATAAAACTTTTTTGTTTTATTTTAAAATTTAGTTGCTGCCATTGGGTGATAAATACTTAAAAAGCGTTGGGTTAGCAAGCGGAATAATTTTAAATTTTGTTTCTACGTTAACTTAGTATCTAAAAATTGAAACGATTGAGAACCCAATTGAAAAGTTCATTCGACGTATACACATGATAAAAAAAGTCTGTTGAAGTTCATTAATGACCTAAAGGCAAAGAAAATGACATGAATGAAAATTCTGCCAGCGGCGGAATTAATCTGCCCATTAAAATTACCGGGCTTAAAAAGTCGAAACTATGTATGCTTAGTCACAATTGAAACGATATACGATTTCACCAGCCGCCTAAAGGCAAATTAATATTTGCGCAAAAGAGTTCTTAAACTTTATGTTTAAAGCGCCAAATGGTTTTATTATAGGGCATCTCTTCACTGGTGGAGTTTCATAACAGTCGTTAAATTTCCAGCGCTTTCTGACAAGAGCTACCTGGAAATAGGATGGCACACCATTAAAGATGACGCAAAAAAATACCTAAAACGTTAGTAAATTTTTACCGGCGAAGTTAGATTTATAGCCTTGGAGGGACACGGCAGTCCACTTGTAATTTACATTTATTAAACTCCAAACTTAAATCCCAATGATGCTTCCTGGATTTAATCTGCACCTGGTGCCTGAACAACAAAATAGCCATGGTTATAAATAAAAAGTTGATTGAAAACCTTACTAATTTTTTAAGCCTCGCAATGCCTGCTACCGTAAAAATTTGCCACAACGATCAGTTGGTGGAAGACGAACAGTGGGTGAGTAAGCACTAACCTGAAAATTAATAATGGATTTGTCTATTCTTATTGTTTTCTGGAATCTCAGGTACTTCAAATCATAATCTGCCATATATTTTTGTCGCCCCATTTACCCCAGTCTTTCATGCTTTGTTTTAATTGTGATCGCAGGTTTGCCTCGTTTGTTTTTTTGCCTTTTTTTGGGGGTGCAAGGTCAGTAGGGCCAACCTGCACCAGCTCAAGTTTAGTGGCAAACCAGGTAGTATTCATACGGGGGATGGCCAGGCCAAGTATCATACCCGGTAATCCGTTAAATGATTCCGGGCCGCCGCTGGGCACTATCTGGTCGGTATAAAAAGCCACTACAAAAACAGAGTCCATAATAATTGCCGTGGCTTTTCGGCATTCGAAATTTGCGATGGTGCGGGTGTCTGGCCAAATTTTCCACTCAATTTTTCGAAGGCTGTCGTTTATGTTAAAAACACTTTCGAAAACCGTTTTTTGGCTATTAAAGGTTTGGGCATCCAGGTCAGAAAATACGATATTATCGTTTGCCGGGCCATCCATCCAATCCGGAACTTTTTGCGCGGCCACTACCTCTTTGCCGGGCTTATAAAGTGTTTTTCCTTTATCAAAATACAAATCAAAATAAGAAATTTTGTGTTGCGGAAGGGTCTTTTTCATCATTTCCCTCCAACTGAAATCAGTTTCTGATTCCAACTGCTTGTGCAGGTTTACTGATTTTTCAAATTCAATTTTCCCCGAGGTAATAAAAGTTTCCTGCGCCTTAGCCAGGCTACAATAAAACAGAATAATGAAGAGGCTAAATATCTTTTTCATTTTTTTTGACGATAATATATTTTAGAAAACAGGTTTATCTAATTGCCGGATGCACCTGTGGGGTTTTTTGAAAAATTATAAACAAAGGTCATCATAAAAAAACGCCTCAACTGCTGGTAAGTTTCTTCTTTAACCATCGATGAATTTACAAAACGGTTATATCCCTTATTTTGGTTAAGAAGGTCGTTCACCTGTAAACGGATCATGCCGACATCGTTTTTAAAAAGCTTTCTTCCAATATATCCATTCCA
>JBBRCW010000146.1:0-16505 GCA_038204535.1 Chitinophagales bacterium
ATCTGGTTTTTATTAGAACAACATGGAATGGACGCAGCATTTCACATGAAGGAATTTGAAAAGAAATGTGCCAGTAAAAATCTAAATCATGTTGACTTTCCAAAAAAATTAGCTGAACGCCTGCCACAATACAAAGGACGCTGGAAAAATTCAATGAATGAACAGATAAAAGATTTACCCGATTTTGAACAGGTAGAAAGAGAAGTACTAAGACATTTAAAGAAATTGAAATTGCAATGAAAAATCCTTTTCAAAAAGCGTTTGAAATTTTATCAAAGTCCGAAACAACGCCAGAATTTAAACAGATTAATGAGCATATTCAATCCATTAAAATAGAGATGACCTTTTGTGCCTATGAACAAGAAGAAATACAAGAACAATTTGACACAATTAACAAGACAATTGAAGACTACAAGAATTTGACAGAAGACGAAAAAATACAACAGACTATTTCGCTTGAAGAATTAAAAAAAAGTTAGACGAGAAAAGTGGCAGCCAACATTGAATGCAGTAAACGAAAAGCCCCCAAAACCAAGCCCCGATAAGATAGAACTTGTCGGGGCTTTTTGTTATACTACCTGTTGACCGCACCTTTGACGTTCTAACAATCGGCCGCAAATCGTTATCGGCAGCAGAAGGTTGGGTATTTGGCTTTTTGTTGTTAGCTTTCATCTTCAAACAAAAACCCGGCAGCGGTCACCGGACGAAAGGGATGCTATTTTGCCACCATCGGCGATACTGAATGTTGCGCACCATGCTATGAGACATTGTTAACTTCAAACCGACTGCTTTGAAATGAGAAAAACACTTATAACTACACTGACAATAATTGTTTTTCTGACAATAGAATTGACGGTGTTTCTTATACCCACGAAACATTTCCCAAACCAATAAGAGCAGCAACTTCTTTACCTGGAACTCAGACAGCAAATTGCATCGGGGCTTTCATATTATTAAAAACTTGATATTCCAGTTTACGAAACACCTATTGCTGTAGTGTTTTCAAACCTTATTGCATCAATCATAATGGTTATCTTGGGTGACACCTTTTTAAGGTGGCGAAAAAAACGAAAACAATTAACTTGAAACTGATATGGGAAAATTAGCAAAAGTAAAAACGACAGAAAACGCTTTAAGCGTAGACGATTTTATTAATGGGGTGAAAGATGAACAGAAGCGAGACGATAGCTTTCTTTTACTTAAATTAATGAAAAAGGTAAGCAACGAAGAACCCAAAATGTGGGGCAGTTCAATCATTGGTTTTGGTAAGTCGATATATAAAAGCCCAACATCGGTTAGAGAAGTTGAATGGTTTAATATTGGTTTTTCACCCCGAAAGGCAAACCTGACAGTTTATCTTATTAATTTACAAATTCATACAGCCACACTGAAAAAATTGGGTAAACACAAGGCAGGTGGAGGTTGCCTTTACATCAATAAATTGGATGATATTGACATAAAAGTTTTAGAAGAAATGATGATTACAACGTTAACACATAAATGACAATTGCCTTTGACAGGTATAAATTCGGATATAAACCAGCACGAATGCACAACAAAGGGTTGCTAATATAGGGGCTGGAAATAATTAGCTTCGGCTGTGGTTCGCTATTGGGCGTCGGCAAGTGGCCGGACTTCACGCATTTTGCCTTTGTACTTAATTTCAATTATTAACACAACGCCCTGCGTTGGTTCCAGCCCACGATTTTCAACTTTCCCGCCACCAGCAATACTTTCCGTTGGCGGTCATGCTTTTACGGTAACGCCGCCTGTCTCAGCAAGACTATCATTACATGTCGTATTCAGCCGCTAATATTGTCGCTTTTACACTGCAATAGCATGATTTTTATTGGGGAGATTTGTATTTTAACAAAACCAATTCTGAACAAACTATTAGAAAATAAATTATAAAAGGAGGTGAGATAATATGAAAAAAATAATCGTGTTATCAATGATTACATTAGATGGAGTAATTCAGGCACCTGGTGGACCTAAAGAAGATACATCAGGTGGTTTTAAATATGGCGGTTGGGTGGCACCTTATACTGACGAGGCTTATGATAAGGTGGTGCAGGAAGAACTAAAACCTGCCCGCCCGAACGTAGGTTCGTACGGGCAGGCAGATTATCTTTTGGGCAGAAAAACATTTGAGATTTGGGCCGGCTACTGGCCTAAACATGCTGACTTTTGGCCGGGTATTAATGAAGGCACAAAATACGTGTTTTCCAAAAGCTTGAAAAAGTCGGACGCGATAGTTACCGGGTGGAAAAACTCAGTTGTTATAAAAAGCCTGGCAGACATTAAAAAGCTCAAAAATTCAAAAGGCTCCGACATTCAGGTTTGGGGTAGCAGTGAGCTCGTTCAGCTACTATTTAAGAATGACCTTGTAGACGAACTCAGGCTCAAAATTCACCCCTTGACTTTAGGCAGGGGAAAAAAGCTTTTTGACTGTAATAAATGCAATTCTATTAAATTATCGCGCAACCTTATCTAATGAGAGTATCAAGAACATGATGGTTGGCTTTCTTTGTTAAAAATGATAAAAACTGGAAAACAAATCCACCCCAACCACTTGAAAGAACAAATAAGGACCAGGAGAATAACTGGTAAGGATAAACCCTAAATAAAATGAGATCTCTCATTTTATAAATCCTAAGCTATTACGTTATTCCCTTTTAATGCAATTCACCTACTACTATATGCAGCTCCTTTTTAGTGATAAACCCTTGAGTGTGGACACATCTTATTTTGAAGAATGATGGCACACGACTAACGCAGATAATACCGGTAATATTGATTTTGCCCGGTCTATTGTTACTTCATGCGAATTCATATGTAACAAAGGGAATCATTTAATCGGGTTGTATCGAACTATACCTGGTCGCAGAGATGAACTCCATTTTATCCTTCCAATCCATGTCCTCTGTATTCCATCAATCCACATGTCCATACGAAAGCAATTAAATTAGAGCAACACCCCATCAACAATTCAGCACAAAAATTACCGATGCAGGTTTGTTGGTTTCGGGATGAACGGGTTTTTTAATTTCCTTTATGCTTAAACCTGCCTGGGCAAATACCAGTATCCAATCTTTCAAGGTGCGGAAATACCACTGGTAAGGAAGCACATATTGCTGTGAGAGCCCCGTCCAACTCCCCTCCTTCCAGCCTGTAACGCAGCCCCCATAATTTGCAAGGGATAATGGATGAAGCGTTTGTATGAAAACAAGTGCACTTTTGGGCAGAAATTTTGGAAGGTAACGGATCAATTGCCCGCTATCAGTTTCGTCGAGCAGCGAGAAATTGAACACCACGGCGTCTTTATCATGCAGTATTTTTCCATCGCCATTTACCAGGTCTTCATAACTGCAAACGCTGTAAAACAGTCCATCTTTTTCAATGGCATTGGCTACCAGCGCTTCAATGGCATCAATGCCAATGGCAGCGATCCCTTTGCCGCGCAAGGTTCTTGTTAGCCAGCCTTCGCCACAGCCCACGTCGAGCAGCGTTTTAGGGCCGTACGAGCAAATGGTCTCAACGATTGCCTGATTGGTTACCAATCTGCGGCTTTCAATTTCATTACCATCAACCGTTTTAATCCAGTTACCGGCGTTGGCTTTCCATGAATGAAGTATTTCTAAAGAGTGTTCCATATGCAATTGTTAAGGTTGCTTTTATTGAATGTGGGAACCATCGGTTTAAAGTTACAGCACCCGTGCCAACACAAGCGTAAAAAACTAATGAGCGTTGGATGTCGTTTGTGCGGGGCGCCCTTGCCGACAGACTAAATATTAAAAAAGGCCACCTAATACAGGCAGCCTTTATAATATGATATCTAAAAATTAGGATCGGGTGGTGTATTTGGGTTGTTGTCTCTTTCCCTAAACGAATAAGGGAAAAAGTTTCTTTTGCGTTCTGTCAGCGGCCGATTGAACCGGCGCATGTCTTCCAGTTTAAGCCCACTTAAAAATAATTCTATGCTTCTGTTGCGGTAGATCTCCGTCAGCAAACCATCGGCCGTCATTGGCCCGCTGTATGCAGGTTGGTTGGCGCCCACGCCAAACGGATCGGCAGAAGGCATTTGCGTTAATACCGCGTCGAGTTCTTCCTTTGCTGCGATAAGATTTGGAGCGCTTTGCCTTATCAGCGCCTCGGCTTTTATCAGCCGCATTTCATCGGGCAAATAAACCGGTATCTGTGTATTGGCCGCCGCAAAAAAACCTGCCAGTCTAAACCGTGGCGCCACCGTAGGGTTGATCGTCATGTAAAATGATATTCTTTGATCGGAGGCGGCTGGTCTCAGGCCAATTGGCAAACCCATAGTTGAATCAATGGGCTGAAAAACGTTATTGGTAGCCGTAGATGTTTCAAAAACCGGGTTAAGGCTTAAGGCATCGTAATTAAAGAAACTCTTCTTTGTAAGATCAACTGTATTGGCCGCAGTCAATGCTGCGGAATAATTAGCTGTAAACAATGAATACCTGGCTTTGAGTGCCTGTAGGGTATTAACTATATCAATACCTGCGGGAACACTGGCGGTAAAAGCAGCGCTGATGGGGTTGGAATTGATATTGGCCAGGGCGGCATCGATAGCCGCAATAGCCCTCAAAAATCCATCTTGCCGCGTAGTGAAGGTAACATTTGCACCTACTTTGGACGGCACCTGTTCCCAATACATAGAAATGCTGCCTAGGGCGAGCGCCTTAAACACCGTGGTATAACCGATCAGGCCGCTTGCATAGCCTTTATCACCCAAACCCTGGGCCGCTGTTATAACATTTTCTGCATCATATAAAATTTTGCTTGCATTGGCCCAAATATTTGCCAGCACCGTGTTGGTGGCATCAACACTTCCGCCCCCTGCACTCAATTGTGCTTCGGGCAAATTACCTGGATTTACCAAAAACAATTCGTTGGTAACAAATCCATTTGCGGTAACAATATTGTAAAGGGAGCCGGCCCTGCCCAATGCGTACTGGCGCTGTAATCCGATGGCTACACCTGTTAATCCCCTGGTAGAGGAAAACACCTGTACATCGGTGGCGGCGTTTGGATTGTTGTAATCTTTTTTACATCCCGAAGTCAGCATAACTGCAGCTAACCCCAGCGTAATAGCAGAATATTTTATCGTAAGTTTCATACTGTTGAATTTAGTTTTAATTAGAAAGTTGCTCTTAAGCCCAGGCTATAGGTACGGGGAATGGGTACCGCTCCAAAATCAATCCCTCTTAACAAGGTGCTTTGGCCCCCTGCATTTACCTCGGGATCGTACCCTTTATAGTTGTCCCAGCTTATGAGATTACGGCCGCTAAAGCTTACCGAAAGATTGCTGATCTTTGAGACTTTTCCCACGTTGTAAGTGAGCGACAATTCTCTCAGTTTCACAAACGATCCATCATCAATCCTCCATTCTTCAATATTATAAATGCCGTTGCTGGCGCTGATGTAGCCACGGGGCAATAAACCCAGGTGCTCCTGTTCGGCCACCAATCCGTTTCCTACCCCCTGCCGGGTTCTAAAGTCTGCGTTAAACACATCCATACCCTGCACGGCATCTAACTGAACCCGCAGGCTTAATTTTTTAAACCCAAATTCATTTACCAGTGTGCCGGTATAATCCGGATTGGGATTGCCTATGATTCTGCGTAACAGGCTGGCTGTAGAAGGAGGTAATCCATTTGCATCGCGTGCTGGTGTGTATTCCAGGGGGCTAATCTGTGTGCCTCTTTCTATCTGCGGAATGCCTGCACCGTTTTTAACCTGTTGCCCGTTGGTAGTGGCAAAAAATGTTCCGTAAAAAACACCTATCGGCTGGCCTTCAATAATAGCTACCGGTGCACCGCCGTTTGTACTGAATAACGTAAGCGCCTGGCCAATTCTAACCGCTTTGTTGCGGTTGTGGTTGTACAGCAACGAAATGTTCCAGGTAAAGTCTTTGTTTGCGATAGGCGATCCGCCTAGTATCAATTCAAAACCTTTGTTCTCCAGTTCGCCAAAATTATCAAGCAGGCTGCTGAAACCCTGGGTAGGGGCAATCTGGCGGTTGATTAAAAGATTTTTCACTTTTTTATTGTACACATTGAAAGAAAAAGTCAGCCTGTTTTTAAGAAAAGCCATATCAGCACCCATTTCCAATTCCGCCTGCCGCTCGGGTTTTACATTCTCGTTTGCAAGCACCGAACTGGATGTTAGCGCTGTTGATCCCAGAAAGGAAGTGGAAGTATAGCTATTGAAACGGTCATAAGCCCCTATACCTGTCAGGTTACCACTTTCGCCGTAAGCCATCCTGAGTTTCAGCAAATCCCACCATTTGGAGACAGATGATTTTTGCCAAAAGTCAGTTCCCGAAAGCACATAACTGAGGCTTCCTTTTACATAAGTTTGATCGCGCTGGCTTTTACCAAACACCGATGAACCATCTACCCTTACCGCACCGGTTAAAAACAATTGATTGCGGTATTTAAAGTTTTGCTGAACATACGCCCCGCTGATTGACAATTCACTTCTTGAATCTGCACCTGGCAAAATAGTGCTGGCACCATTTACGGTTTGCACAACCGGAGCTAAACCGCGGCCTTGTAACAATACATAATTGTTCTTTTCGTATTGCTGCGAAAAACCTGCCTGGCTGGTTGACCCCAAATCCTCGGAAAGCTGCACATTATAGGTGACGTTCAAATCGTGGTTGATGGCAAAAAAAGTATTGGTTGCCGCACTTGAATAGCCATTCCTGGTGGGGTCTAAATTTGGTCCGCCACCAAAAAAGCCATCGCTTACGTTGTAAGGAAATGGCGGAATAAACGTGGTGCCCAATTGCGAAAAATTGTCGATACCCATGGTGTAATCGATCAAAAGGTTTTTAACAGGCTTTAATTTAAGACTAATGTTAGAAAGCACCCTGCTGGTCACTTGTTTTTGCTTAATGTCTTCGATGATCGAAAGGGGGTTCACCCTTCCTCTTTCGCCCACGGCCTGCAGATTACCCAATGCATCTCTTTTGTAGATGTCGTGAAAATTACCAATGATCGTAACCGAGTTCATGGGTGAGAAGAAAGAGTTGCCATCTGGCTTTTCGTTGGCTGCACTGTTTACATAGTTCAGGCCCATGCTCACTGTAGCCCAGTCGTTCAGTTCCTGGTCAACATTGGCCCTGAAACTATACCGCTGAAAATCGGTGTTCTTAATAATACCCTGGTTGTTGAAATACGATCCCGACAGAAAGTATTTGGTCTTTTCAGTTCCGCCGGTAATGTTAAGGTTATTATCGGTTCCAATGCCTGTTCTAAAAATGGCATCCTGATAATCGTACCGGGTAACTGCAGTAGTGTTGGTAAGCGCTGGGCTCAATATATCCTGTGTTTGCGCACCGGGGCCGTCGGTAGGGCCACCAAATTTGGTAGGCGCCCTGTTTACCTGCAACCGCTTGCGCAATTCGCTCATAGTAATATTGGTTGAAAAGCTAACCTTTGCGGCGCCTGTGCGGCCACGTTTGGTAAAAATCTGCACCACGCCTGCATTGGCGCGGCTTCCATATATAGCTGCGGCAGCAGCGCCATTCAGCACTTCAATGCGGTCTATATCGGCCGGGTTAATATCTACCATCCTGTTTTGGCCGATATTGCCCACAAAATTTCCGCCGTCGTAGTTGCCGCTGGTATTGGTAACCCTGTTAGTAGCATTGTTTACGATAACGCCATCCACAATGTACAAAGGCTCCGATGATGATAAGATAGAACTGATACCCCTTAGCCTGACCGAGATACCACCGGCCGGATCGCCAGAGTTTTGAACGATTTGTGCGCCGGGTGTTTTTCCCTGTAAAGCCGCCAGCACATTACCAGTAGCTCCTTTGTTAAGATCATCGCCTTTTACGGTGCTGATGTAACTGCCCAGCTGCCTGCGGGTTGTACCTGCAGAGGTGCCGGTTACCACTACCTCATCAAGGCCCGTAATGTCAGCTTCCAGCGAAGCCGAAACCGGAATGGTTTGGTTGGCAGATGACACTACAATTGGCTGCGTAAACTGTTTTAAATTGATGCCGGAGATTACTACCGTGTACTTGCCTTGCTTAAGATTGACACTAAGCGTGTAGCTGCCATTTTGATTGGTTACTGTTCCGGCGCCGGTATTGCGTAATACCACAGATGCACCATCAATTGGCAGCCCCTGCGCGTTTGAAACTTTACCGGTAATTTTTACCTGCGAAAAAATAAGCGATGGTATTATTAAACTAACAAATACCATGACCAGGAAACGGAATCTTGCTCTAACGTAATCGTTGAGTTTTTTCATACATGTAAATTTTGGTTTGTAAAAGAGAAGGAGTTTAATTTGTTTGTCTGAATAGGTAGACAGCGAAATTCACTAAAATTTCGTATCAAAAATGTATTGACATTTTTATTGCTATAAGTGCTGCAAAGCAGATGACTTTGAATGCCAGCCATGCAGTTTTGCCCGTAAACAAAATCAGCAAACAACTCTTAACCTGACAATGAAAACAAACAATTCAAGGTAATTTTCTACAAGCGGTAATTATTGATGCCAGGTGGAGAACTTAGGGCATCCGGTTTGCTTTTATAAATAGCTTAACCACCATTGCTTGTGGCTATGTTTATACCTGCCGTATCTTTTGCAAAGCGGATACATTAATAAAACGACTAACAGCCAGATACCATATACCGTAAGCAGGTTATAACCAAATGTTGACGGCCTAAACCAAAAGGGAGACTTTGGATCGCTTATCTGACCGTTTGTGTAACCCGATAAATAGAATGCCAGCACACATAAAATATGAATAAGATAAAAGTGTACGACAAAATAAAAAAATGGCACCCTTCCAAAAACAGTAAAAAACGACGTAATGCTTCCTTGAATGCCCTCAAGCAACACTAAAAAAATAAGTGCCGGACCAACCGTCATGCTGACAAATAGCAGGGATGGCGGGTATTTGGTGGTATTGAGAAAAGATAGCAAAGTGAAGAAGCCATTTTGCTGACGGGTCCACGGTGCGGGATCACCATAAACATTGGTAAACCTTAATACTATAAAAAGCAGGATGCATGACAACGCAAGCATCAATAAATTTTTTCTTCTCTTTGTTGGCAGTACACTGTCTTTATAAAAATAGCCAACCCCATATCCAAGAATCATCACCGAGGTCCAGGGCAATATCTTATATAAAACGACCAGGGTGTGATTGTCACTTATAGAATAAAAGCTGGCGCTGCCCGTTACAAACACGTCTAATAAGACACCCGGCAATCCTGTTGGCGGAATGGTCAATCTGTCCAACACATTGAGCCCAAAAAAGATCAGTAAGCCAATTGATATCACTATTGTAAAATGGAGACGAACCAATAAACCCAGAAGGATCATGCTACATCCGATGGCCCAAAATACCTGGAGGAAAATGATATTATAAAAAGGATTAAAAGTAAATGCAAATGACATGACCAGTACTTCAGCAATTACAAGCCACGCCCCTCTTTTTATAAGAAACAAACTCAATTGTTTCTTATTTAGTTTTTGCCCCAGCAGGTAAGCCGAAGTGCCTGAAAGAAACACAAATACCGGTGCGCAAAAATGAGTGATCCACCTTGTAAAATACAGCGCAACCGAAGTGGAAGAAAGGTCAAGCGGATCTGCAGTCATGGCTGTTTGGTGAAAAAAATCGCGGGTATGGTCTAACGCCATTATAACCATCACCAAACCACGAAGCACATCAATAGAATGTATCCTCTTTCTGGTTTCTATAATAGCATTCACGATGGAACTTTTTAAACAATTCTGCAAAGTCCCCCTTCGGGGGATTTAGGGGGCTTTATAAATCACATATCCCCAAGGCTCGATCTGCCATTGCCGGTCGTCTAAAGGTTCGGTGGTGTACATAAAAACATTATACGGCTTACCATAAAATTCTTTTTCTTTTACCTGTAGTGTTTGAGGCTTGCCCGACAGGTTTAAGATCACCAATGCCTTTTTACCGCCCTTTTCTCTAACAAAAGCATACACCGCCTTTTCATCGCCAGCTACTACTTTTTTGAATGCAGCGTCTGCGGCAAAAGCCTCATTGCTTTTTCGAAGCTCCAACAGGGTTTTATAAAATTTAGCTCTCTGATACTTTCCGAAAGGCATGGGGTCTTTTTCAAAAAATTCTATTTTCTTCAAAACTGGTTCCTCCTGACCGCTGTAGATAAGAGGCACGCCCCGTACCATGGTTTGCGTCAGCACTGCAAAGGGGGCATGACTGGCTCCCGGCATGGTGCCATAATCAGCCTGGTTCCAACTGTTTTCATCATGATTGCTGGTAAAGTAGAGGCGTAGTGCATTTGCAGGAAAAGTTGAATCAACGTGGTTGCGGATACTATCAACGGCAAAAGCAGGCCGCTCGCCTTTGGCAATTTTTTTGGTCATCTGAAACATATCCCAGGCATAGCTAATGTCAAAGCCAGCGTCATGAAGCGAGCCCTTGTCACCTTCAGCCAGCATCAGCACGTTTCGTACTTCTTTCAATTCAGCAATACATTCTATCCAGAAATCGTCGGGCACTTCTCCTGCCACATCGCACCTAAAGCCATCTATATTGGTTTCGGTCAGCCAGAATTTCATAGCTGCTATCATACTGTCCCGCATCTCCCGGTTGTTAAAATCAAGGCTTCTGGTATCGCTCCAGTCAAAAGCAAAAGCCGCCTTGCCGGTACTATCTTTTTCGTAAAAATCAGGATGGCGTGTCAGCCAGCCATTGTCTGCGCCGGTATGGTTGGCCACCCAGTCGGTAATCACTTTAAACCCCTTTTCATGGGCGGTGTTCACCAGGTGTTTCCAGTCGTTTAGGTTGCCATATTCGGGGTTAATGGCTGTATAATCGGCAACAGCATAGTAACTTCCTAACGTGCCCTTTATATCTGTTTTACTTATGGGCGTCACAGGCATGAACCAAAGCGTTTGCACACCCATTTCTTTTAAACGGTCAAGACTGGCTTCAAATGCCATAAACGTTCCTTCCTGGGTATATTGACGGATGTTGACTTCATAAATATTTCCCTGCATTATCCAATCGGGGTGGGCAAATACCTTCGATGTGTCGGTAGCGCTGGTTTCATTGGTGGCAGAGGGTTTGCTTTTGCAGGAAGCAAAAACGAAGAGGGCAAAAAATAAGCCGGGCAAAAACGTATTTTTCATTTTATGGTTTTTGAAGGGTTAAAGCTATTTTAAATACTTAGAGATTACCTGAAATTGAAATATAAATTTTAGGATTCCCAAAAAAGTACTTTGAAAATGATACAGCATAAGGCCTCTAATTTCAAAGTGCTTTTTTAAATAAAATCGTCTATTAATTCAAATTCTACCTTTATATTAAGCGTTATAAATAAGGCCATTCGTAAAAATGCGTGCCATATTTGAATGGATATTTATGTCGGCATGTTTTTCACGCAAAGCCGCCAAGAGCTTCACGCAAAGATGTATAAGTGTATTTATTTGTATGATTCAAAGATTCTTCTTTGCGTCCTTTGCGTGGGTTTTACTTTGTGTCTTTGCGTGAAAAACCGTCTGTACCTTTAATTACAGTGAACCATAAATCAATCAGACTAAAAATGTGTCATTGGCAGCATTGCAAAGCTTGGCGAAGCAATCCCCAAATATTTGTCAACCTGATTATTCAGGGGATTGCTTCCCCGCCAGAAGAAGCGGGGCAGGCTGTTCCTCCACCGCCTTCGGACGGGGCACAGCGCAATGACGAAGATGTTTGAAACCACGTTCCAACAAATAAAAAGAGACAATTTAAAATGCCCCCTTTCCATCCACATAATTACTGCGGTGCTTCCTACCTTTATCATTCGTAAATCTGCAAAATTTGTTTAACGCTACAAATAAAAAATAAATATTGAACATCCATTTATTAACTGTCCGGGAAATTTTGCCCGCTGATGTTGCGCACCTCGTTAACTACTGGCAACAAGCCGATGAGGCCTATTTGCTCAGTATGGGAGCCGACATTCATAAAATTCCACCCCGATCTGAAATGACTGCTATGCTGCTTGACCAGATTGAAAAACCTTATGATCAAAAACAATCGTATTGCATTATCTGGCAGTATAATGGCGAGGCAATCGGTCACAGCAATACCAACCAAATTCAATATGGAGAAGAGGCCAATATGCATCTGCACATCTGGAAAAAGGACGTGCGAATGAAGGGACTTGGCAGCGCTTTCCTGAAGATGACCCTTCCCTGGTTTTTCAATAAACTTCAGTTGCAGTGTCTTATCTGCGAACCTTACGCACTAAATCCTTCGCCTAATAAAACCCTTCGCAAAACAGGTTTTAAGTTTGAAAAGGAATATGTGACTACCCCCGGATATCTCAATTTTGAGCAGCCCGTTAACCGCTGGATTTTAACAAGGGATGACTTTATGAGCCAGTACCCTACAAGCGAAAATGAACATGCATAAATTACCTTGCCGCATCATTTTAACCAGGCCTATTTTTAATACCTATCGAATTTTTATTACTATTGAATTGCCCATATGAATACCGAAGTAATGTACTACACCGATTACCTTCAATTGCAGCAAGTATTGAACTGCCAGCATCCAAAAAGTTTTGAAACGCCCCATACACCGGCGCACGATGAAATGCTTTTCATCATTATTCACCAGGCAACGGAACTATGGTTTAAGCAAATTCTTTTTGAATTAGATTACGTTTTATCTGTATTTCGTAAGCAAACGATCAGCGACAATTCTGAAGACCTGAACCTGGTGAGGCACCGGTTAAACCGGATTATAAAAATCAACGAATTGCTCAACCAGCAGGTAGGCATTCTGGATACGATGACACCGCTCGACTTTCTTGAGTTTAGAAACCTGCTGACCCCGTCTTCGGGATTTCAAAGCGTTCAGTTCAGGTTAATAGAGGCAAGGCTGGGATTGACGCTTGAAAAACGACACAAGCAGGAGTATTACAAACGAACCAACGAAGGAGGCTTCAGCAGCGATGATTACGCACTCCTTTCCCAGGCAGAAGAACAAAAGTCGTTGCTGCAGCTCATTAATCATTGGCTTGAAAGAATGCCATTCTTCGATATGGAATATTGGGCTTCGTTCAACGCGGCTGAGCAAGATAATAATCTGCATCCCTTTTGGACGGCCTTCAGCCGTATATATGAGACCGGGCTTACCGAAAGAGAAAAAACCAAACTGGCCGATTTTAAATACGTCTTTTTTGAACAGCAATTGCCGGGGGCCAATAAAGAACAACTACTGGTGCTTCGAAGTGACCTCTCCCCTGCCGCCATGCGGGCTGCTTTGTTCATCATGCTGTACCGCGACTTCCCGGTCTTTCAAACATCTTTTCAAATATTGGATTCATTAATAGAAATTGATCACCAAATGAGTAATTGGCGGCACAAGCATTTTATTATGGTACGAAGAATGATCGGCATGCGGGTAGGAACCGGCAATACCTCAGGCGCCGGATATTTGGAAGGAGCATTGAACAAACATTATGTATTTAAAGACCTGTCCAACCTGGCAACTTATATTATAGAAAGAAAGAAATTGCCCATCCTGCCAAACGAACTCATAAGAAGGTTAAGTTTTGCAGCCCCCTAGCCCCCTAGCCCCCTAAATCCCCCGAAGGGGGAGTTGAATCGTAACGTTGATGAATTATCTTCGCTATTAATTATTCACTAATCATTGTTCACCGTTCACTATTCTCTTTTCTCTTTTCACTATTCTCTTTTCTCTTTTCACTATTCACTGTTCACTATTCACTGTTCACTGTTCACCACTCACTACTCACCACTCACTACTCACCACTCACCACTCACTATATGAAAATCGCAGCGGTAGCGCAAAACCCCTTTGAATGGCTGGCTTTAAAAGCGGGCCTGGTTCCTGAGCCACTGGCCTGGTCGCATTTTGGATTTTTGGTAAGTAAATTTTTGTTAGAGGCGGTGGACCTGGGCATTTTCGAATCTATTGGCAAAAACAAAGTCTCCCTTCAACACATTACCCAGACATGCAAGCTAAACGAAAGAGCAACATTTAGTTTGCTTGGGGTGTTGGCATCTATGAGCCTGGTGGATGTAAAAAACGAACTTTTCTTTTTAACGCCATCGTCAAAAAAATGGATCTTAAAAGACCGTCCCCAATCGTTGTATTGGCTAATGATCTTCGATAACCGCGTATGCCTTAAATGGCTCGATCATACCCGTAATTTTTTGCAGACCGGCAAAGGCCTTCAATATCATGAAACGCTCAACAACGAAGAATGGGTTATTTATCAAAAAGCAATGGAAGCGGCCGCGGCGGTTACTTCAAAGGAGGCGGCCAATAAAATCCCCATAACACCCGGTGCACAAAAAATGCTCGACATTGGCGGATCGCACGGATTGTATTCTGTAGCCCTTTGCAAAAAACATAAAAACTTAAACGCAATTATACTAGATCTGCCGATGGCGGTTGAGAATGCAAAAGACCTGCTATCGTTTCACAATATGAGCGATCGTATTTGCCATATTTCCGGTAATATTTTAACCGATGAATTAGGCAGCCAGCAATACGATACGATACTGATGGCGAGTGTAGCGCATCATTTTACATTCGAAGAAAACGTAATGGTAGCCAAAAAGGCTTTTGAAGCCTTAAAACCCGGCGGTTATTTTACTATAATAGAAGTAACACGGCCTGATGGCATTTCGCTGGATAACAATATGATGGCCGCCGTGGGCGATTTGTTTTTTGCATTAAGCAGCACATCGGGGCTGTGGAGCATGAATGAAATAATTCAATGGCAGCACCAGGCAGGATTTGTTCATGCTAACAAACGGCGTTTTGTAACCATTCCGGGATATATGGCCGTTACCGGCCGGCGTCCTTAAACATATATTACCATAATTTTCAGCTAATTTCCTCTGGCAAACTGATCAATCAAGCGATTTATGAATTTCATTTGCAAGTACAAAAAAATCAGTTCCTCCACTTGGCAGGCTACAAATATTACCATGAAAAATTTCTTCTTCCGTTTTATAGTATTTACAGCGTTTTTTCCGGTCACCACTCAGTTGGTTAATGCCCAAAAAATGCTCCCTGTTTCGCCGAAAGTAACCATCGGAAAACTGGCAAACGGTCTAACGTATTATATCCGCAAAAACCAGGAGCCGGCAAACAGGGCTGAGCTAAGATTGGTAGTAAATACGGGATCAATTCTTGAAAACGAAGCCCAGCTTGGCCTGGCGCACTTTACAGAACACATGGCCTTTAACGGCACTAAAAATTTCAAGAAGCAGGAACTGGTTAATTTTTTAGAAAAAAGTGGTGTTCAGTTTGGCGCCGACTTAAATGCCTATACCAGCTTTGACGAAACAGTGTACGAATTGCAGCTACCAACCGACAGCCTGGACGTTTTTAAAAAAGGCTTTCAAATATTAGAAGACTGGGCGCACAACATCAGTTTTGAACCGGATGAAATTGATAAAGAAAGAGGCGTGGTAGTTGAAGAATGGAGATTGGGCCAGGGGGCCGAAGAAAGGATGCGTAAGAAATATTTTCCGGTTATTTTAAAAGGTTCGATGTATGCCAGCCGCCTGCCCATCGGCACTAAAAAAAACCTGGAAACCTTTAAACACGAAACCCTCAAAAACTTTTATAAAACCTGGTACCGGCCCGATCTGCAGGCAGTGATCGTAGTAGGCGACGTGGATGTACCACAGGTAGAACAGTGGATAAAAGATCATTTTTCTTCGATCCCAAAACCGGTTAATCCAACACCCAGAAAAAAATATGGGGTGCCCGCTCACAAAGAAACCTATACTTCCATTGTAACCGATGCCGAACAGCCATACAATGTAGTGCAGATGATGTACCTGCGCCCATCCATACCCGAAGAAAAAACAGACCTGGAATACAGGGCTTCTATTGTAAGGCAATTATTCAACAGCATGATGAGTGCGCGGCTACAGGAGATTGGACAAAAACCCGAAGCACCCTTTCTATTTGCAAGTACCGGCTACGATGACTTTTATGGCGACAAAGATGCTTTTATGATGTATGCCGTAGCCAAAGATGGCAAAAAACTGCAGGCAAGCAGCAAGGTACTTTTGCAGGAAAATGCACGGGTAAAACAATTTGGTTTTACCACCACAGAGCTTGAAAGAGCAAAGATAAATATGATGGCAGGCATCGAAACATTGTATAATGAACGGGATAAAACAAAATCGTCGGCGCTGGTGCAGGAACTGATTAATAATTACCTAAAAAAAGAACCCATACCAGGTATAGAATACGAGTACGAACTTTTTGAAAAATACCTGCCCGCCATTACAATTAAAGAAGTAAATGCCCTCATTAATCAATGGATAAAACCTACAGACAGGGTTGTAATGATCATGGCGCCGGAAAGCGAAAAGAAGAACCTGCCATCGCAGGCTTCGATACTCGCATTAATGAATAAGCCTGTCACCCATTTAAAACCATATGTTGACAACGTAACCACCGGCAACCT
>JBBRCW010000147.1:0-16143 GCA_038204535.1 Chitinophagales bacterium
TCTTTAACCTGCGCGTTTGCCGCCATAAAAAGCAGCAATAAATACCCAAAGGTTAAACAGCATTTTTTTGTCATGGATAATAAATAGAAAGAATGTTACCGATTTAGCAGCAGGTGTATTTATTTGAAATTTACAATTTTACATTCAACCCAATTTTAAATTTTTTTGTTGAATCTTTTTTTTTATTACTTTCGCACCCAATGAACAATAATCTAACTATAATCAAACGCATTAAAAAACAGTCTCCTTAGGGGGAAGTTGCCCGCGTTTGTTTATATGCAAATATTAAAGGCCTTCCCCAAACGGAAGGCTTTTTTGTTTTGAAAAACAAATTGTTCGCTGCTTACAAATTTTATTAATTGACCCATATTTTTAAACAAAACAAACAACTAAAAACAACAAAATGAAAGTTGCAGTAGTAGGCGCCACCGGACTGGTAGGCACCAAAATGTTACAAGTGTTAGCCGAACGTAATTTTCCGGTTACCGAATTAATTCCCGTGGCCTCCGAAAGGTCGATTGGTAAAGAGGTAGAGTTTAAGGGAGTTAAATACAAGGTAGTTGGTATGGCGGATGCCATTGCTGCGAAACCCGCTATCGCGTTGTTTTCCGCTGGTGGTTCAACTTCAACGGAGTGGGCCCCCAAATTTGCTGAGGCAGGTATTACGGTCATTGATAACTCAAGCGCCTGGCGTATGGACCCCACTAAAAAATTGGTGGTGCCTGAAATTAATGCTGATGCTCTTACAAAAGAAGATAAGATTATTGCTAATCCCAATTGTTCAACCATACAAATGGTGGTGGCTTTAGATCCGTTACATAAAAAATATGGAATAAAAAGAGTGGTGGTAAGTACATACCAAAGTGTTACCGGCACCGGTGTTAAGGCGGTTGACCAGTTGCAAAATGAAAGAAAGGGCGTTGAGGGCGATATGGCCTACAAATACACCATCGACCTGAATGTAATTCCGCAGATAGATGTGTTTTTAGATAATGGATACACCAAAGAAGAAATGAAGATGGTAAACGAAACCCGTAAAATCATGCGGGATGATTCTATACGTGTTACTTCTACTACAGTGCGTATTCCTGTAATGGGCGGCCATAGCGAAAGCGTGAATGTTGAATTTGAAAAAGACTTTAACCTGGAAGATGTAAAGCAATTGATGAAGGATTCTGCAGGTATTACTTTGCAGGATGATCCGGCAAATCAAATTTATCCTATGCCTTTATGGGCGCACGAAAAAGATGATGTTTTTGTTGGCCGTCTTCGCCGCGATGAAAGCCAACCCAACACGCTTAACATGTGGATTGTAAGCGACAATCTGCGCAAAGGAGCTGCAACCAATGCGGTTCAAATAGCGGAATATTTGGCGGCCAGTAACCTGGTGTAATATGTTTCTAAAATAAACAAGGTATTATTTACCCTTTGTTGTTGTTGAAGGTTTAAAAGTTTTCTTAAGGCTGTATCAATACTAGAAGATGGCTTTGAGATCGCCTAAATGACTCCCTCGCTCCGATAGGTATCCGAATAAAAGAGGCTGTATCATTAGTTTTGATACGGCCTTTTTTATGTGGGAAAGGACAAATGGGAATTGGTTTTGGTAATCGAAGCGGTGGACGAGTTGGGTATGTTTTCAATGTTATTAAGGCAACCACCAGAATTATAGAATGAGGATTTATGATCCGGGGGTGGGGGCTTTTGAGTGTGGATCCGATTTCTAAGACATATCCAGAATTAATAGCTGAACAGCGTGGCAAAAGCGTCGTTCTATATTTATTCCAGCATCACCTGGAAAACATGGAGAAATCCAGGGGATTTCGAAACAAGCCCGGAATGCTCTTTAAGTCAATGACATTGGCCTGGAATTTGGTAAAGGGAAATCTACTATCGTTTTCCCCTGGCTGCGATACCTTCTTGTATTTCGCAAAAAATGCCGGGCAGGGCGTATTTTTGAATCTTTATTCATATATTATTAAGTTTGAGCGAAGGAGATTCTTATATGTGGGAGTTGCTTGAAATACTATTTGGAGACACTCTAAATTATAAAACGTAAATATCAAATGACAATTAAAGAAGCAATTTTAAAAAGCTTGGACGACATAAACAATATTACAAATTCATTTGACGTTTACAGCCACATCATCGACAAGAAATATTATGAGTTCAGCAAAGAGGCAAAAACACCTGCTTCAACCGTCTCCGCATTATTAGGAGACTTTATAAGGAACGGCGACTCAAGAGTTAAAAGAATTAAAGCTACGGGTGGTACGTACTCATATTATTTAACAAAAAATGAAGAGACAATTGGAATTGAGACTCTGACCGAAGTGACTGAAACAGAAGTCAAAAAAGTCGATAAGGTCAAAACTTATGAGGAACGAGATTTACATAAGTTGTTAAGTAGCTTTTTAAAAAATACAGGTATATATTCGAAGACAATTTTTCATGAAATGTCTACTTATGGAAAAGACGGTAACCAAATCTGGACACATCCTGACATGGTAAGTATCAAATTTTTGAACTTACAATCTAAAGTGAGTCAAACGTTTTTAAAAGCAATTAACAGAGTTGATACTTTTAAAATCAGTTCTTACGAAATTAAAAAGGAAATCAATAGTGACAACGAATTAAAAAAGGCATTTTTTCAGGCAGTTTCTAATTCGAGTTGGGCAAATTATGGGTACTTAGTTGCTTATGAATTTAGCGATAGTTTAGTCGAAGAAATGGAACGTTTAAACCAATCTTTTGGAATTGGAGTGATTGAACTAAACTCAAATCCTTACCAAAGTAAAATTCTCTTCCAACCCAAATACAGAGACTTGGACTTTAAAACTATTGATAAGCTTTGTAAAATGAATAGAGAGTTTGAAAAATTTATAGAGCAAACTGAAAAGCTAATGACAGCAGAAGAACGATATTATAAATCAACTGAAAAAGAACTCGAGGAATTTTGCGATACTTATTTTAAAGATGATACGGAGATGGAAAATTATTGTAAGGTCAAAAACTTCCCAACCGATTAGAAAAAGAACAACAGGCATCAAAAGTATTGCTGCAAGCGGGGCACCAGGTTGGATTGCAATCGGCAGTAGTTTCGGCTGGACGAATAATGCCAAACAAAAGTTCTTAACTTCAAATTCATAAACAAAACCAAGCTGCTGTACCTGGCGGCATGTTTTAAAATCCCCCACATCGCAAACACTTAAATGTTATACGAAACACTTATCGCTTATTAATATGAAACTGCAAGAAAAAATATACAATTCAGAGGTATTGCTTCTATACTTGCCAACCAATCAACATGCCTTTTTCGCGGCGGTTCGTTTTAAGCCCCGATAGCATAGCAATCGGGATTGACTGAAACTTTGGGAGCCTTTTTGTATGGGGTTTCAAAAGTGCAGAGTCCCTTTTTTAGCTTTGGGAGTGATGGCAATTTGTAAACAGGATTTACATTTTGGGCACCCGCCGAAGGCGAGTAAGAACGGGCAAAAAGCGAACGGGCAACTGTAATGGCTGCTATAGGGGTTGAAACATAACCCTACGGTGAAAACCGGCTAACGAGCCTATAGTCTGTTTAGCGTAAGTAAAATTGAAGAACTTTAAATTTGGATGGCAGGCAAATGATTACAAGGTACAAAAAGCCCGAAAACGGTAAATAAAAAGCTTGTGAATGCGGCCCTCAGGTCGGCCGACAAATGGAATTCCATTTAATGGGATCATCATCGCACGATCGTCAAAAAGCTTCAGTTGAGAATTGCGAAGGCAACACATGCATATGTGAAACAGGCCACCAATAAAAACGGTGGCTTAAAACAGGCCTGAGCCGGCTGTTGGGAAACTATCATATCCGGTTCTTGAGGGTCGAACGAGCCGCAATGCTCTTAGCTACCCGGTAAATCCGCCACTTACAGCAGTACTTAACGTTGTGTGTAACCTTTTTGTGACACCCTATTATTCAAGTTATCGTAATATTGTATCAAAAGACTACCTTTTAGACTGACAAATTTCACTCATGGCTGCCAAAAGCAATAAAGAAAACATAGTAAATCTTCAAATGGAGATTGTCTTTAGCGTTGACGGTGAAGAAGAAAAGGATAATACACTGAGTTGGGAGATTTTGAAAAAAATCGGTGACAACACTCAAAAACTTATTGATACTTTACTTAAATTTTCGTTAGAAGAAAACAAGATTTCGCCTGAATTAACAAGGTTAGTGTTTACAGGTTTTTTTAAGGGTTCAGCACTTCCCGCTTGGAAATTGCCTAATCTGCCGAATCTTCTATTTCCTGTTCAAGATGAGGTCAACAAACTTAATAACGACTTTAATTTTATAATCAAATCATTAGATAAAGGAAACTTTCAAGCAATTGCCGACCATTACAATGAGCCATCTGTTAAAAATGAAATTATTGAGGTTGTTTACGATTTTAGCAACTCTGCAGGTACTAAACCTCTTACAGTTTTAAAGCGTGTGGCGAATTCTCCAGACAAGTTTAGGCAAATCGCAAAAGTGCGAAAGATGGACTTAAAACATAAAAACCTTATGCAAGTCAAAGTACCAAAAGACAAAGCAACCTCGAAAGACAAAATTGAAGTTTTAGCAACTTTAAAAGTTAGTGGTTTTGGTTCAAATAAAAGTCCAAAATTTTCTAAGAAGGACTTACATCTCTATACAGAAAAAGAAGCCACTCTGGCCCTTAAGTTTGATTTAATTGAAACTGATAAAAGAATATACACTTTGAAAGGTGAAGTTCCTTTTATTCTAACCAATCTTGAAAAGGAGGCGTATTCAATTGATAGCCCTTTATTAGATATTTATGCATATGGAACTTCTGTAAAAGAAGCCGAGGAGGATTTCTTTATTCAATTTGATTACACATATCAACGTTTGACAAATCTTCCTGACAATCAATTGAGCGAACACCTTAAGAATGCAAAAACTTTAATATTATTGTTAGTCGATAACGTAAAAAGTAAATAATGGCTTCGTTACAAGGCAAAAAAACAACACAAAATCTATTGAAAAAAGGATTTACAAAAGCGGAGGGAGACCATCATTTTTTTGAATTTTGGCATGATGGCGTTCTAATTACAAAAACAAGGACAAGTCATAGTAATCAAGACATTAATGACCACTTGATTAAAGCTATGAGCAATCAATGCAGAGTGGACAAATCATTCTTTCAGGAATTCGCAAAATGCACCAAATCCAAGAAGGATTATATTGAGGTACTAATTGCTAATGGAACAATTAAATCTTCGTCTAACTAAAGCGTAGTGAGGCTGCAGACTACAAAAGTATTTGTGTAAGACAGGCGGGACGTTGGATTGCAATCGGCTTCAGTGCGCTATCAGTATCAGTTTCGGCTGGACGAATAATGCCAAACAAAAGTTCTTAACTTCAAATTCATAAACAAAACCAAGCTGCTGTACCTGGCGGCATGTTTTAAAATCCCCCACATCGCAAACACTTAAAGGTTATACGAAACTCTTATCGCTTATTTATATGAAACTGCAAGAAAAAATATACAATTCAGAGGTATTGCTTCTACACTTGCCAACCAATCAACATGCCTTTTTCGTGGCGGTTCGTTTTAAGCCCCGATAGCATAGCAATCGGGATTGACTGAAACTTTGGGAGCCTTTTTGTATGGGGTTTCAACAGTGCAGAGTCCCCTTTTTTAGCTTTGGGGGATTCTAACGATTTTTTAGTCTCACATCACAACTTTTATGTCTGCGAACAACTACAATTAGCCGTTGAAATGAAATAAGAATATTACGCGGTTAATAGGTTGTGGACAATACTTTTCTGTACTATTTTAACCTTCAATCTGGCAGCACACAATTACTTTTTACAACCCATTGGTGCTTTGCTTTTTCTTTTTTTTGGGCCAGGGGAAAGTACTGCTATGAGGCTTTCGTTGCGTCGCACTCGTGTACTGAATAACTTTGCTGAACCCACAATGTTTCGTTTGGAGTAAGCCTTGTATACTGCAGTAATCAGAAACTTTATACATCTGCTGCAGTGCTTCGTGTAATCTCTTTCAAATTCAAGTAAGATGTTGAATCTGTTTTTAAGTCAATGTCTGCATTTCAGGAAACTTCATTTCTGTTGTCTAACCCTGATGGCAAAGGCTACTGCCGGATTTTTTACAAGTAGCTGCTGAAAATCATCGTCGGTAAATCCACGCTGTTTCAACAGGGGAAACAGATGGGTTAATATATTGGTGTAACCTGTAAAATTTCCTCCATCTGCTTCACCGGGTTTGTACCAACCTGCATCATGCGAAATCAGTACTCTGTTTAGTAAGCCTCCCAATCTCAGGTGATCGATTGATTCCGCATATTCTTCAAAATCACCCCAACCAATTCCATCCAGGCTGATCCATGCTCCCATCTTTGCTGCTTTCACATGCATGGTTCTATCTTTCTCCGCCTGTGCATGTGTCCACACAAATGCAGCAGGATCAACTTTCATTTGTTGTAGTATTTCTATTTGTTCAAATGCCGGGGTTGCAATGCCGGTGTGCGAGCAAATCGTTAACCCGGTTTTTAAATGTGTGCGAGCCGCAGCCCTGACTAATTTTTGATGAAGCTCAGACAAATGTGGTGCTTCGACACTGATCTTTATAAAACCAGGCTTGATTGCCGTATCCTCAATACCGTGTTTAAACTCGTTGATCCACCTTGATGCCAGCTGCTTTTCTGTTTCAGTGAATGCCCATGACGGCAAATACTTATTTCCAACTGCACCATAATAGCCCGTATTCGTAATTATTTGCATCCCGCTTTCCTGTGCAAGTCTTTTTTGAAGTAATACATCCCGGCCCAAAAATGCAGGTGTGCAATCAAGGATTGTTTTGATTCCGTTCTTTTTCGCTTCTAACAAATAGGGTAATACCTTTTTAACTACATCATCCCTGTTCCATCTGTCAACACTTATCTTGTTGGCTCCAATAAAATCCACCAGAAAGTGCTCATGCACCAGGGTTGTTCCCATTGCTGCTATAGGAATGCTGCCATTGACAGTATTGGCAAACAAACCCGGACGAACTTTTGAAAGGAACAAAAATGCCGTTCCTGCTTTTACGAATTCTCTCCTGGTTAAACAAGCTTTCATTTTATGTACATTAAGGTTAGGCGATTACAACAAATGACAATATTAGTGAACTGTTGTGCATGTTAAAAGTAGCCCATAATATGGTAAAAAAGCCAAATAGCAGCACTTCCGATGAACGGATTGCGACGCAACGATGTACTATTTTTATTCAACTGTTTGTACCAAAAAAAAGAACATGATTATCATGTGTTTCCCTGTTTTCGTTAAGATAAGCGGTTCAGCTAAACTAAGTAATTCGCCAAATTTTCTGGTATTGAAGGCTAAGAATTACTGGTATGCCTACGGTTTCTCACTTCTAAGATAAAACCCTGAACAGGAATATATTTGTGTGGCCTTTTCTTTCGATCGGGGCTGTTGCATTTTATGGGTCTTACCTGTTTCGCCTTTGAAGGGTGTTCTTCACCTGCAAATTTTTGCCTATCATCTTATAAATGAAAAACATTTATTTTAGTAGATGCTTTTCAGCGAATATTATCATGACTATTTTATTGTCACCATACTTGAGTGTCCGCCTGACCGAACGGGCAGGGAAGCATCTGCTAAAGCAGGACAAGTTTAAAGATCAGGTGATATCGGATTAAAGAAAATCGAATAACAGTGTATTGCTTTTGCCTAATGAGCAGTCTTATTCATCTTATCTGCCTGCCCCGTCATACTTGCGGGGGCAGGTTCAGGCTGGTTATTAACCTAAGAAGCTGTCTAAATTTGGTTTGTAATATTCACTTTTAAGGTGGGCGATGTCATATATTCAATAGACGAAAGGATTGCGACCCCGCCAGTCGGTCGGGGCAGACAGCAACAGGCGATGCTAAAAAAACCGTAGCTGGTATCTGAATAATTCGTTTTTAGACAGCTTCTTAGCAAGTTCAATGATCGTTTATGAAGTATACAGCCCAAATGATTATTAAAGATTTGAGCAATAACCATAAGGAAGTATCAGAACGATTTAGGGTAAACGCAAGTGACCGTATTTACCCAATTTGGGAAAGAAATGCATTAAGTGTGTCATTATGGAATCAAACTGTGTTTAAACAGAAATTAGATTATATCCACAACAATCCCGTTGTTGCAGGCCATGCCAATTTCCTGAAGAATACGGTTATTCTTTTGCCTCCTTTTACGAAACTTGCAAAAGTGAGTGGAATTTTATGACTCACAACCAGGGTTAGACTATTGTTGGTGAAGAACACCAACAAAGGCGAAAGGCTTAGAAGATTGTTGGTGAAGAACACCAATAAAGGCGAACACCCAACAAAGGCGGAATAGTTATGCTGCCCCTACACCAGGGATTGCCTGTGCCATCAACAATCCGGGCATTGTGGATGATGATATCAACACGACGCTGGGCGATTGCCCAAAACGGAATCACGAGAATGATTAGTAACCACTGCCTCGTTGCGTGCATTAGTTTACAATGCACAAAGTGGAGTATTTGGCGTTTTGTACAAGTGGCCTTTGGCAATTAAAGCTACTACTGCCTTCAATAATGCTCTACTTTTTTCTTCTGGCACTTCTATTGCATCAGTGTTCCTGATTTTCAATTTGTTTGGTCATTAAATAATTATGTACATGAAAAATATAATGGTTATTGGTTTAGTGCTATGTATGCCTGCATTGTTCAACGGCTGTGCACGAAACCCGGTTACCGGCAAAAGGCAGGTAGTACTAATGTCGGAAGAGCAAGAGATTGCCATGGGCAAAGAGGCAGACCCCCAAATAGTAGCCCAGTTTGGATTGTATAACGATAGCGCCGTTCAAAGATTTATTAGGGAGAAAGGAAATGAGATGGCTAAAATTTCGCACCGGCCGCAATTGGCATACGAGTTTAAAGTGCTCGACAGCGATGTGATTAATGCCTTTGCTACGCCGGGCGGTTATGTGTATTTTACCCGCGGTATACTTGCACACTTTAACAGCGAAGCGGATTTTGCAGGTGTGTTGGGACATGAGATTGGGCATATTACCGCCCGACATTCTGTTACGCAGCAACGCAATGCTATTCTCGGGCAACTGGGCATTATTGCTTCCGTTATTATAAATCCTGATCTGGGCCAGTTTGCACAACAGGCATCGCAGGGATTGCAGTTGTTGTTTTTAAAGTTTGGTCGTGATGCAGAAAGAGAATCGGACAGGCTGGGTGTGGAGTACTCTTCAAAAATTGGCTACGATGCACAGCAGATGGCCAACTTCTTCAATACGCTTAAAAGAAAGCAGGGAGCTGAAACTGCCGAACTGCCCAGCTTCCTCTCTACCCACCCCGACCCGGGAGAAAGAAATGTAACTGTAACCAAGCTTGCAACAGAATGGAAGCAAAAATTAAACCTGACGAACCCCAAAGTGAACCGCGAAACTTATCTGCGCCGTATAGAAGGGATCATTTATGGTGAAGACCCAAAGCAAGGATTTGTAGAGGCAAACGTGTTTTATCATCCTGAATTAAAGTTTCAATTTCCCGTGCCGGCAGGATGGCAGGTGTCGAACTCGCCCCAAGCCGTACAAATGGCACCTAAAGATGGCAACGCATTGTTGATGATGACCCTTGCCCCCGGAAAAACCTTGCAGGAAGCTGCCAATGCGGTTTTGCAGCGCTACAATTTACAATCATTGGATTCGAAGAACCTTACGGTAAATGGATTTAATGCTATTGCAATACTGGCAGATCAAAAAGCAGATCCGCAACAGCAACAGCAACAACAGCAGCAACAGCAGCAACCTGCTGTAAGAACGCTTTCCTACCTTATTCAACAGGGTAATTTAATTTATCACCTGGTGGGCGTTTCTGCGGCAAATACTTTCACCAATTACCAGAACTTGTTTAGCAATACCATGCAGAACTTTAAAACACTTACCGATGCCAGTAAGCTGAATAAAAAGCCTGAACGGGTACGCTTGAAAACGACGGCTAAAGCAGGCACCCTGCAGCAGGCATTGGCCAGCTATGCTATTGCCAACAGCAGGCTGGAAGAAATGGCTATACTTAATGGAATGAAGCTAACTGACCGGGTTGAACGGGGTACGCTATTAAAGGTGGTGCAGCCGTAATTATCGGAGCACTTACACTGCGGAGATGAATAGGCAAGCTATTTCCATTTTTAAAGGGTAGCCATTGTTTTTCTGGTGTTTCTATCATAGATCGAACAAGAACATTTCTAATGAACATCGTTACCGTCGAAAAAGTGACAAGGAGTGCTATTTCGCCTTTGCAGGGTGTTCTTCACCGGCAAATTTTTGCCTATCATCTTATAAATGAAAAACATTTATTTTAGTAGATGCTTTTCAACGAATATTATCCTGACTATTTTACTGTCACCATACTTGAGTGTCCGCCTGACCGAACGGGCAGCGAAGCATCTGCTAAAACAGGACAAGTATAAAGATCAGGTTATATCGGGTTTAAATTTTTTAGAAAAGGAAAATTGAATAAAAGTGTATGGTTTTGCCTGATGAGCAGTCATATTCATCTTATCTGCCTGCCCCGTCAAACTTGCGGGGGCAGGTTCAGATTGGTTATCAACCTAAGGAAGTTCAAATATCGTTTATGAATTATACAGCCCAAATGATTATTAAAGATTTGAGAAATAACCATAAGGAAGTATTAGAACGATTTAGGGTAAAACGCAAGTGACCGTACTTACCAAATTTGGGAAAGAAATACATGTGTTTCATTATGGAATCAAGCTGTGTTTAAACAGAAATTAGATTGTATCCACCACAATCCCGTTGTTGCAGGCCTATGCCAATTTCCTGAAGAATACGGCTATTCTTCTGCCTCCTTTTACGACAAGGGGAAAAGTGAGTGGAACTTTATAACTCACTACCCAGGCTTAGAAGATTGTTGGTGAAGAACACGAACAAAGGCGAAAATTTTGGGTAAAAAGCAAACTATCTGTCAGAGACGACTAAAACTACTCAAGTGTCTAAGCCTGAGTGCAATAGCTTTTTTAGTGCCGGAAACCTTTCTTTTGCGCTTTATTACTTTTTTCATATACTTCTAATACTATTTACAGTTATTTATCGTTTGAGTTGCGATATCAGGAATAAGTATTAGATAAGAAGAATTAAGAAGCAAAGGTTTTCTGATTGCCGTCTTAATCTCTTTACAACAATATAATAGCATGCTGGTTGAATTCATTTCAACCTTTTTCTGTCTTTTCCAGTTTCATTTTTTTAATCTTTTTCAGTGGATTAAGTAGGAGCGAATCAATTGCCCTGGTGAACCACCAAAAGATGTTGGTCCCATTGTAAGGTGAGAACGTGGATTGCACCAGTAGATAGATACAAACAGGAACACTAACAAATGACGCCTTTAATAATATTCATCTGATATACTTTTCAAACCCAACTAAACGATAACCTAATGCAACAGTTTTTATGCAACCGCTCAAAACATCGAAACAACCAAGGAACAAATTAGCCAGTTGCATGACGGACAATCTGCAAGGGCTTTTGAACATGCAGCCCAAAAAACTTTCAAGCATTATAATTATGCATACAAAATTTCTATATAGTTTTCTTGTCCTGTTAATCACAGTGGATTCCCCGGACAAGGAAGTATTCCCGGGAGAAACAAATCGTTTTTGGGGACTTTAAAAGAATTGATAGGACCTGTATTTGAAAAAAGAAATCAGTCTCTTGGAGGACGCCCATTAATCAATGTTAACTAAAATGACGAGCACTTCAATTACAGCTAGAATTGGCCAATAAAGAAAGTTTCTCGCAACTGTGTAAAAGATGGAGGAAGGCAGAGTTAGTGTGAGTTTGTATCTCGTAATAACTGTAGATAAAAGAAAGCACCGGCCAAAACTACCGCCTGCTTACCGAAGCCGAGTGGGAATATGCAGCTCGGGGAGGCAATAAAATCACCGGTTATACCTATGGTTGAAACTACCCGGAAGAAGTGGGCTGGAGCAGCGATAATGTCGGCGGACACGTACAAGCAGTTGGGCGAAAAAGCCTCAACGAACTGGGTTTATATGATATGAGCGGCAATGTATGGGAGTGGTGCAATGACTGGTATGGGCCTCACATAGCCGATGCACAAACCAATCTCCGAGGCACAAGTAGAGGCCCTGACCGTCTCTGGCGTGGGGGTAGCTGGCGCTCTCCTGGTGCCGAGTGCAAAGTCGTTTCCCACTACTTCAATAGCCCTGAGTTCCGTAACATCAACCTTGGTTTTCCGGTGGTGCTTCCCCAGTAAACAGTGGTTCATTCGCCCATCCTTTTAAGTAAACCGCATTGTCCTAAGCGAGGAAGGAACGAGCGAAGTAAAAGCCAATGAGTAAACTATAACGCAAAGTGGTCAAATTTTTTAAAGCACCGCAATCGAATAAAAAACAAATAATGAACACCATACTGATAAAAATTTTTTTTACATTAAGCATCCTGTTGTTTACCACCTCAGCAGCTTTCTCCCAAAAAGAATTCTTTCGCTCTCAACAAGTGTTTAAGGAAGGGCAGTTAGAGAAATTTTATTCTTCCATTACTATCCACGACAGTTTAATACTTTTTAATGCCAATGATTATCATTTATATGCTTACAATAAAAATAGCGGAAGCCTGAAATGGTCTTATAAGAACAACTATAAAACGAGTGTACCGGTTTTTGTAGCGGATAACATCATTTATGCTGCGGCATCTCAAAAAGAAGAACCACAGGCTGTGCAAATCAGCTTGTCTGATGGCAAGTTAATTAAGACACTGCCCTTTGGCCTCCTGCAAACCAAACCGACAATAAAAAACGGAATGCTCTATGGTACGGCCATTTACAACTATGGTTGCATTATCGCCTACGATATTCAAAAAGACACGGTTGTATGGAGCCGGTTTATTGCACATGGCCTTAGCCGCCAACCCTATTATCTCGACGATAAAATTTTGGCCAATGCCGAAGCAGAAAACTGGGTAGAGTTGGGATATGATGGCGTGTTACTGGATACAACCTGTGCAGTTAAAGCATCTATTTTTGTAGAAGATATACCCTGCGTAAAAATATTTACTGCCTTTACCCACGATGGGCTTGAAATAAAAGGAAAACTGGCAGCATCTATTTTTGAAAATAATTTTAATGAAGAGCCTGATCTGATAACCACTAAAAAATTCACTTATGTATTAAGTGGTAGTAAACTCAGCATCGTTTCTGCAAAACTCAAACTAAAACAACAGGTAGATATTTCGTCCCTGGCAGATGACCTGATTGAAACCGGCCAAATAAAATTGTTGAAGGCCGATGATGAAAATATCTGGCTGTTGTATGCCGGTCATTTGCTGCAATACAATCATAAAACAAAAAAGATGGTGAAGCTAACCGATCTTACCGCATGGCTACCGCAGCAGGTTTTATTTGATGGAGGAAATATCTGGCTTATATCAGGGAAAGATGGATTGTTGTACGGGCTTTCGTTGTAGGAATTGTAGTTATACTTTTAAATAAAAATATTATTCAATCGCATACCTATACAGAACAACCAAATGATTTAGTTTTAAAGGAACTCTATCCCGACGGCACGTTGCATTTGTACATCGCTTTAAACGGAGGCGGGCCTGCCAATGGGTGGAGCTGCAAAAAATATTATCCTTATGCTGCCCTGCAGCAAGAAGAGAATTACAGCAACGGTCTGTTTATTGAAAAAATAACCCACGATGAAAGCGGTGCCATTACTGCCCACAAAATATGGAACAACCGGCTGAAGCAACTGATTGATAAACCTGCTGCTCCAAAAATTCCAAGGCCGAATGTTATTGTCGGCAATTTGTCCTTACATGATTACGTGATGCAATTGCCGGCCATTAGTGAGTATATAGGCGCTCAATATGAGGAGGATTCGCTTTTTAAATCGTACAATGAAGAAACCGAGTGGAAAATGGCAGGGGAGCAAATGAGTTTTTCCATTTCCTGGGATAAACATGAAGTCTCTCACCAATGGCATTGCCATTGTGCCACCGAAGAACTATACTTGAAGGCAAGGAAATTTTTAGAGACATTTCTTTAGTTACCGAAAACAATATAATTACTTATTTATGATGCGGGTCTTTAGTCGTGACGACATTTTTAAAAACGCTGCCTTTGTTGACAATCAAATAGCCCTTGCACAACAGGCAATCTACAGAACAGTCAACCATGATGATGTTGATGAACTGGCGTATACGATGTCTTTTCTGGATCATTTACAGGCATTTCATCCGGTACAAAAAAAATTGGATGAGTTTTGTGTATTGGCTTATGACGCTAAAACCAAAGAGGATTATGAAAACAACTTTCCCCTTGTGATGGTAAAATTTTTTACTGCATTGAAAATTGAACAAGTATATATTCTCACTGAAATCAAAACCGACTGGATGGATACTGTTTTTGAAAATAAAGAAAAGTATGCGGCTTTTTTAACTATGGTAAACCATCAAAAAAATGCAGTTGGCTTCCTGGTGCAGGTTAAAGACCTGCCGGTGATACTGCCCTTGTTCTTTTTTACACATCCCGATCATCCGCATATTAATATCATCCCGCCGCAGGGAGATATAGCCATTGACCAGTTTCTATGTAAAGACGGAAACCTGCATACATTATTTGAAGAAAAAAATTATGAGCAACTGAAAGCTGCGGCAAACTTGGCAGGTTTATTTATGGGAAGTTTTGAAGTTTGTCAGCTTTATAACAACAAACTATTTTGATTGCTATGTATGACTAAAACAGGGAAAATGATAGTTGCTTAAATTAGGGGGAGATCTTTTACGCCATTCCTGTTTTCCGGCTTTGCAGGGTGTTCTTCACCTACAAACAACTATTGAATAAATTGCTGTTGGTGAAGAACACCATAAAAGTAAATTGGAACTGAACAAATTTATTTATAGAAATTTCCTGTTTTCTATTGCGATTTGTTTATTTGCAAGCGCTGTATATGGCCAAAAAACCGGGAGTATCAGCGGCACAATCCTTCAAAAAAATACCCAGCAATCCCTTGCCGGGGCAAATATTAACCTGGCGGGCACTGACATATCTGCTGCTGCAGACTCTAACGGAAGGTTCAGAATTTTGAACATCCCGGTTAAAACCTACAATCTTGTAATTAGCTCTATAGGGTTTAAAACTTTTACGCTCTATAATATTGTTGTAAACAGTGGCAACGAAAATGTTTTCACTATTGAACTTGAACAAAATGCAGCAGCGTTGGGAGAAGTAATTGTGAAATCCAATAAACGAAGTGTTCGTGCTGCCACATTAGAAACGCCACTTAGTGTTCAAAGATTAACTGCTGAAGAAATTAGAAGCAACCCCGGTGGCAATTTTGATATCAGCAAAGTAATTCAAACATTGCCCGGCGTTGGTGGCGGGCAAGGAGGAGGAACATTTCGTAATGATATCATTATACGTGGTGGTGCATCAAACGAAAATGTATTTTATTTAGATGGCATTGAAATACCAGTGATTAATCACTTTCAAACACAAGGAGGCAGTGGTGGCCCACAAGGTATTTTAAATACATTTTTTATAGAAGATGTAAAACTAAGTTCTTCGGCTTTTGATGCCCGGTACGACAATGCACTAAGCAGTGTATTTCAGTTTAAACAAAAAGTTGGTAATGCAAACAAATTCCAGGGGAATGTACGGGCAAGTTTAACTGAATCTGCCATTACTTTGGAAGGGCCTTTATCTAAAAATAAAAGAACAACTTTTTTAGCATCAGCCCGAAAATCCACTTTTCAGCTACTTTTTAAAGCACTTGACCTTCCATTTCTGCCAGATTTCTGGGATTTTCAAACAAAAATTTCCCATCAAATAAACAATAGAACTACCCTCACTTTTATTGGTATTGGTGCTATTGATGATTTTAAATTTCTTGCCGTAAAAGATGCAACCCCAGAAAAATTATATAATCTCAATACAGCGGCAAGCATACAGCAATGGAATTATACTATGGGTTTATCCCTTAAAAGAAGCCTTGCTAATGGTTTTTGGAATTTGGCATTAAGCCGAACAAGGTTTAATAATAACCTTCAAAAATATGAGGATAATGAAAACCGATCAG
>JBBRCW010000148.1:0-16127 GCA_038204535.1 Chitinophagales bacterium
GGTGCGGCCTACCACGCCCAATCCAACATCGGGGCAGTGGTCGTTCGGCGAAAAGTTTCAGCCGGGAATGACACAGGTATTATTCAACAACCTGGTACTGCCTTATGTACCGCAATACGACCGCATCAGTAAATTTTACAGGCATGGTCAGAATCTTACCAATACAGTTACGTTAGAGGCTGGCGGAGAAAAAGGGGGATTGCACCTGTCTCTGGGTAACCTGGAAAGCAAGGGCATCGTTCCAAATAACACTTTTAACAGAAAAACGATCAACCTTGGTTTTAGCTATAAACTCACCGAAAAGTTCAGCTTTACAGGCAATGCCAATTATTCAAAAGAATATAACGCCAACCCGCCTAATATAGCCAACCAGGATAATTCCATTCCTACATCATTGTATAACCTGGCCAATTCAATGCCGCTTGAAGTGCTCGATGCCAATAAATACAATGCACAGGGTAATGAATATATCTATTCGAGATTTATGAACCGTACCAATCCTTATTGGGTTTTGGCAGAACAGTTTCAAAATATTAGGCGAGACCGGTTATTTGGTAATCTTTCTTTTAAATACGACATACTACCCTGGATATACGTGCAGGCCCGGGTAGGCCAGGATTATTGGTCGCGCGACCAGGATTACAATAATTTCCCAACCGGCAGTGCATCCCGTGGACCAGCGCCTGCCGGCTTTGTCAATGGCGTTTATACGCAGGAAAGCCGCCGGTTCAGAGAGTTTAATGCAGATATACTTGCATCGGCCAACCGCAACTTTGGCAAGTTCGGAACTGTACTAACCGTGGGTGGAAATCAAATGCGCCGCCGGTCCGATCTTAATAGCGTACAGGTAACCGACTTTGTAGTAAGGGGATTATATACCGTGCAGAACGGGCGCGCTAAAGATCCCATTTACGATCTTTCTCGAAGAGGCGTCAATTCATTATACGGCTCGGCAGAGGTTTCGTACAACCAGACCATTTACCTGAATGGCACTTTGCGAAACGACTGGTTTTCGACTTTATCGCCTAAAAACTGGAGTATCATGTATCCCTCCGTTTCGGCCAGCTACGTATTTTCAGAACAACTGGCTACATCGTGGTTAAACTTTGGAAAACTGCGTATGGGTTATGCCGAAGTGGGCAGCGATACTGATGTGCCGCCTTATGCCGATCAGTTGTTTTATGGTATCAATTCTAACCTTCTGCCCAACCCCGCAGGCCAGCCCCAGCCAGTTGGCGGGCCAAGTGGCACTACCTTGCCCAATGCCAACCTTCGCCCTATGCGCGTTGCGGAAACAGAAGTGGGTATCGAATTAAAAATGTTTAAAAGCCGGGTTAATCTGGATGTAACGGCCTATAGAAAAATAACCACCGATCAAATAGTGCAGGCACAAATAAGTGATGCTTCGGGCTTTATAGATACCCGTATCAACAGCGGCCGAAGCCGTAACATGGGTATGGAGTTGCTGCTTACATTAGTGCCCGTTCAATCGCCTTCGTTTACCTGGCAGTTTATTGCAAACTCCGCTTACAACATTACCCGTGTGCTTAGTTTAAAGACAGATGTGCCCGGCGAACGGATAACCGTGGGAACCCACGTTTTTAATGGTGAACTGCGCCAGATTGTAGGTATGGAGATGGGCCAGATAGCCGGTTTTGGATATAGAAGAGATGACAAGGGCAACAAGGTATTTGGCGCCAACGGTATAGCGGTGCGCACCACCGACCTGGTAAATTATGGCAGCGCTTTACCAAAATACGTTGGGGGCTTTATTAACAGCTTTAATTTTAAAGGGATTTCATTTTCATTTTTAATTGATTACAAACTGGGTAACAAAATGCTTTCGGGCACCAACTTTAACCTGACACGGCATGGCCTTCATAAAATGACCCTGGAGGGCCGTGAGGGCGGCGTAGTTGGTAATGGGGTCAGCATAAACGGCGGAACCAATACTGCTGTTGCGCCGGTGCAGGCCTATTGGGAAGTGGTTCGGTCGCAGGCCTTGGTAGAGCCGGTTATTTATGATGGCGGCTATTGGAAGTTGCGACAGATAACCCTGGGTTACGAGTTTATGAAATTCATTCCTGCATCGTGGCCAATAAAAGGGTTGCGTGTAAATTTTGTAGCCAACAACGTGCTGATACTGAAAAAATGGGTAGATAATATAGACCCGGAAAGTTTTGGATACAGTTCGGATAACCTGGTTGGGATGGAGTCTACAGGATTGCCCACCACCAGGGGATTAGGTTTGAACGTCAACGTTAAATTTTAATAATTAACCATGAAAAATATAAAAAAATATTGCTGCTTTATTTTAGCTGCCTGCCTTACAACTTCATGCGAAAAAGGCCTGGCCGACCTTAACCGGAATGTAACCAGCCCCACTGCCATCGATCCTGTTTTTCAACTAAACAATGCGATCGTAAACCTGTCGTACCCCGCTGCCACGCTTTTTTACCAGGTGGGTATTGTGCAACAGGTAATAAGCCCTAATTCGGGCGTGTTAACCGGCGCCAATTATAACCAGGATAACCGCGATAATACGCAGGCGCTTTGGCAGGGATATTATAGAAATGTAATTAGAAATACGAGGGATGTGATAAGCCGTACCAAGACGGCGGCAGACCGGGCCAATCTAATGAATATGGCGCGTATATTACAGGCCTTTGCTTTTATGACGCTAACAGATACTTATGGCGACATTCCTTATACTGAAGGAGGGCTGGGTTATAGCGACCAATTGTTTTTGCCAAAGTATGATGCCCAACAAGAAATTTATCCTAAAATTATAACCGAGTTAACCGAGGCTACCAATGCTTTGAATGCAACCGCCAAAACCGAAGCCGGTGAAGTGCTTTATGGCGGCAACATTAGCCAATGGAAAAAATTTGGCTTTTCGCTGCTGCTGAGGGCAGGAATGCGCTTAAGCAAAGTTGACGCCGCAAAAGCACAAAGTACGGTGCAGGCGGCTGCAAGTGGCGGCGTTATATCATCAAATGCCGATAATGCATATATGCGGCATACCAGTGATTATCAGCAATCCATTGGCAGCACATTAAATTCAACTGAGGCAGCCAATTTTTATCTTACAGAACCATTTGTCAACCACCTTAAAAACAGTAATGACCCGCGTTTATCTTCTATCGCTATCAGGTATGTGGGCGCTAAATCAGGACCCGAACAGCAACCTGCTAATGGTACAACCGATCCGGCGAAACAAATAGGTATGCCCATGGGTTATGACAACGGTACCATTCAGGCAGTGGCACTTAACAGAGGGCTTGCAAGCTTTTACGATTTTAGCCAATTGGACAGAAGGCGGCTGGGGAAGAATACCATGCCTGCTTTTTTTGTTACAGCCGCGCAAACCCAGTTATTGTTGGCCGAAGCACGTCAAAGAGGCTGGATAACAACAGGCACAACACAAGATTATTATGAAGCGGGTATCCGGGCACACATGGATCAGATGGCAACTTTTGATGCGGCATCGGCTGTAAGTGCAGCTGCGGCACAAGCTTATATTGATGGCAATCCGTTTAATGCTGCAATAGCGCCCGAACAAATCAACACCCAATACTGGATCGCTTCATTTTTAAACGGACCTGAAGCCTGGGCCAATTTCAGAAGATCGGGGTTTCCAAAACTTACACCTAATCCTTATCCTGGTAAGGCTATTACCGGGCCGTTCATCAACCGGCTTACTTATCCAAACTCCGAAATATCGGTCAACTCTGTCAATATAAAGGCTGCTATAGCCAGGCAGGGCGCAGATAATTTAGATACCAAAGTTTGGTGGGATAAATAGACTAAATACCCTGGTAGACATGGATACAGCGTTTAAGCAAATTGAACCAAGGCCCTAAAATTCGCAGATGAACATTCAATATTTTTTGGGAATTGATATCGGAACAACCTCTGCAAAGGCGGTGGCTTTTTCAATAACCGGCGACGTGCTGTTTTCTTACTCTGAGCATTATCCTATGTATCATCCGGCAGCGGACCAAAGCGAGCAAAAGCCTGACGAGGTCTATGAAGCCGTTGTAAAAAGTTGCAACAGCATAGTCGGATCTATGAAGGGCGAAGCGCCCGCTTTTGTTGCTATGAGCGCTGCAATGCACAGTATTATAGCTATTGACAACCAGGGAGAATGTTTGACCGATTGTATCATCTGGGCCGATAACAGGTCGGCCCGTATTGCCGAAGAGCTGCACGAACAAAACAAGGCCGCATCGTTTTATAAACTTACAGGTGTGCCTGTACATGCAATGACGCCTTTGTGTAAGCTGATGTGGCTGCAGCAAAACGAGCCGCTCATTTATATGCAGGCCAGCAGGTTTATTGGCATTAAAGAATTTGTTTGCCAAAAATTTACCGGGCAATACCTGGTTGATAGTTCGGTTGCTTCGGCAACCGGTTTATTGAATATTTATTCGCTGCAATGGGACCAGGCTATACTGCAGCAGCTAGACCTGGCCGCAGATAAATTTTCGCAGGTAGTGCCCCCCGGTTTTATCAGCTATTTTAACCAGGCAGAAAACGGCGACCCGGGTGCACTGAAATTTTCAGTTCCAAATGGTACGCCTTTGGTAATGGGCGGAAGCGATGGGGCTATGGCCAACCTTGGCGCAGGTACGGCAGATGGCAAAACCATGGTGGTAACTATTGGCACCAGCAGTGCCGCCCGCATTGTTGTTAACAAGGTTGAGCTGGATAAAGACATGCGTACTTTTTGTTATCATGTAAAAGACGGACTGTACATTATCGGTGGCCCTGGTAACAACGGTGCGATCGTACTTGAATGGCTGAAGGATAAATTACTGCAGACCCCCAATTCGTTCGATAGCTTGTTATCCCAAGCGGAAAAAATTGGCCCCGGCAGCGATAACCTTTTATTTTTACCCTACATTTTAGGAGAGCGGGCGCCCCTATGGAACTCAAATGCACGGGGCGTTTTTTTTGGCCTCGACATTAATCATACCCAGCCGCACCTGGTAAGGGCCTGTATGGAAGGTGTACTTTTCGGCGTGTATAGTGTTGCCAGAATATTACTGGAAAACAGAAATGTACAAGGCATTAGCGCCACCGGTGGATTTGCGCAAAGCGATCTTTGGTTGCAAATGCTGGCGGATATTTGCGATGCCGAAATTGCCGTTTCCGCAGCTTCTGAAACGTCGGCTTTGGGGGCTGTGATGATAGGCGTTGAGGCCTTGGGTTATCAACCTTTTGAGCTACCAGCTTTTATAGCTGCTTTCAGGCCCCACGCAGAAGCCAATGCCATATATAAGCAATACTTCGACCGGTTTGAAAGGTTATACCTGGCGCTTAAACACCTGTGGACAGAACCCTTAAATCAGACCGAAAACACAAAGATTTTATTATAAAATAAAAAACGAAAAATTAGCTATTATGAAGGTAAAACTCACATGTGCGGCTATTATAGGTTGCATGTTTATGACTGTTGCGGCACAGGATATATCGCTGACAAGCAACCAGGTAAAGGCCCTGACTTACGATTGGAAAGGGGAGCGCTTTGCCGATGGCAGGGCCAAAACTGAAGACCGCTACCTGGAACGTTTAAAAAAAGTTTCGCTTGAAGAAGCCTGGGGCTATCTGCGCAACAAAGGTTACCACAACCAGTTTGAAGGCGAATGGATGATCATACGGCCAGACCAGGTAATGGTTGGACGGGCGGTTACCGCGCAATACTTGCCCATGCGCCCCGATTACGATAAAATGATAAAAGATAAAGGCAAGGCGGAAGGCAGGCTGGGCGGTACCAATACGTGGCCTATTGATGGTTTAAAAGAAGGCGATATATATGTAGCCGACAGCTATGGTAAAATTGTAGATGGCACGCTGATAGGAGATAACCTGGGGAATGCTATTTATGCAAAATCTAAAAGAGGCGTTGTTTTTTATGGCTCGGTACGCGATGTAGAAGGGCTGGAAGCAATTGATGGATTTAATGGCTGGATCAAAGGATCGGACCCCTCGTACATACAGCAAATGATGCTTGGAGCAATTAACGTTCCTATTCGTATTGGCAGGGCAACCGTTTTTCCGGGAGATGTTGTGCTGGCTAAAAAAGGGGGTATCGTTTTTATTCCCGCGCAATTTTTAGAAGACCTTGTAAAGAACTCAGAATTTGTACAGTTACGCGATGCCTTTGGGCACCAGCGACTGCGCGAAGGGAAATATACTTCGGGCGAAATAGACCAGCAATGGACCGACCCCATAAAAAAAGATTTTCTGCAGTGGCTCGATACCCAAAAAAACTTGCCAATGACCCGTAAAGAGCTGGATGATTATATGAAAGATCGAAACTGGTAAGCTGCTGAATATTGATCCCCTGAAAAAAAATTATTTATTCTTATTAAACTCCAAAAATTATGACCCCGGCACAAAAAATTCTTCAAAAATTAGGATTAAAAGAACCTGAAGTCATTAACGAAATGCCTGCGGAATTGATAGAGGCGCCAGAAAATGCCCGCAGGGCTTTTTTAAAAAATTCCGCATTGGGCGGAATAGCACTGGGCGGTGCATTTATGTTTTCGCCTATTGAAGACGTGATTGCCCAAACAACGCAGAAGGTACCCCGCTTTTCAGCACCCTCCGAACTAAAAATAACGGATATGCGGTATTGTGTAACTACCGTACTGGGCCGGACAGCTATTATTAGAATTGATACCAACCAGGGCATATATGGATTGGGCGAAGTGAGGGATGGTGCCGACGAACGTTATGCGCTTATGCTAAAAAGCAGGATACTGGGACAGAACCCTTGCAATGTTGAAATGATTTTTAAAATAATAAAACAATTTGGCGGTCAGGCGAGGCAGGCCGGCGGCGTATGTGCGGTTGAAATGGCTTTGTGGGATATATGCGGTAAAGCCTATAATGTACCAGCATGGCAATTACTGGGCGGCAGGTATCGCGACAATGTAAGAATGTATGCCGATACGCCCGAAGCATCATCGCCCGAGGAGCAAAAGAAGCTGATAAAATACCGTACCGAAGACCAGGGCTATACCTGGCTTAAAATGGACCTTTCGATCGGGGAACTAAAAAACATACCCGGCACATTGGTAAACGATAAATTCTGGTTTAACGATAAAAAGAACCTGCAGCAATGGGGGGGAAATTATATGTCGTATGGAAATACAGCGCATCCATTTACGCAAATTCAAATTACTGATAAAGGTTTGGATGAATTGGCCAAGATCGTTCATAATATCAGGGAATTGGTGGGGTATGAGATTCCGATGTCTACCGACCATTACGGCCACTTTGATCTTAACAATGGAATCCGTTTAGGAAAGGCATTGGAGAAATACCGGCTGGCATGGATGGAAGACATTGTATCGTGGGAGCTAACTGATCAATGGAAGACCATGTCGGATGCTTTGGAGACACCCATGCTTACCGGTGAAGATATTTACCTGCTGAAAAATTTTAAGCCGCTGATAGATATCCATGCGGTTGATATTGTTCATCCCGACCTGGCATCTTCGGGTGGTTTACTGGAAACCAAAAGAATAGGGGATTATGCCGAAGAGCATGGTGTGGCAATGGCTATGCACCAGGCTGGCACGCCTGTGTCGTTTATGGCCAATGTGCATTGCGCCGCTGCTACACAAAACTTTCTGGCGCTGGAGCATCATTCGGTTGATTTGCCGTGGTGGGAGGGCCTGGTGAAGACGACCGATGGCAGGCAATTGATCACAAAAGGTTTTGCTAATCTGCCGCTGACAGCGCCCGGCCTGGGTATTGAATTGAATGATGAAGTAGTTAAACAACACCTTCATCCATCGGACAAAACCTACTTTGCACCTACGCCGCAATGGGATGACAAACGAAGCCACGACAGGATTTTTAGTTAGAATAGTTATGAAATTAAAGGCAGAAACATTGATCATATTGTTTCTGCCTTTTTTTATGGATTACGCTTTTCAATTTTAAAACCAATTAACTTCAGAACGCCTTACATGTCACAAACTTAATTGCAGCAAAGTTATTTTTTTGGGCCGGTCATTTTAGCTTTGTTGATACGGCCGTTGCGTCGCACCCTTTTACCGAAGTGCTTTTTGCAGCTTTTTCATTCTGCGGGTTTGAATGCATTTCAATGTATCGGGTAAGGAGTTCTGAACTTTCTACATTACTGTTAAAAATGGCCAATGACAACAACGATTGCACCGTCGCGCTGGTACCGGCTGATACCGGTAGCCTTTATCACCTATAGCCTTGCTTATTTGGACCGGGCAAATTTTGGTTTTGCCGCTGCCGGCGAAATGGCAAAGGATCTGAACATTACCCCCTCTACCTCCTCCCTTTTAGGTTCGTTGTTCTTTTTAGGCTATTTCTTTTTTCAAATACCAGGCGCACATTATGCAGCCACCAAAAGCGCCAAAAAGCTTATTTTTTGGTCGCTGATTGCATGGGGAGCCCTGGCAATGGCCACGGGCATGGTAAGTAACGTTAACGTATTAATCGTTATAAGATTTATGCTGGGCGTAGTGGAAAGCGCGGTCATGCCTGCAATGATTATTTTATTAAGCCGGTGGTTCACAAAAAAAGAACGGTCAAGGGCCAACACCTTTTTAATTTTAGGCAACCCTGTAACGATACTTTGGATGTCGATTGTTTCGGGCTATATCATGAATGCTGCCGGCTGGCGCTGGATGTTTATTTGGGAAGGCTTGCCCGCTATTATCTGGGCTTTTTTCTGGTGGAAATTAGTAAACGATAAGCCCGCGAACGCCACGTGGTTAAGTAACACCGACAAGCATGCATTGGAAGCCGCGCTTGCCAAAGAACAGGAGGGAATAAAGCCGGTTAAAAATTATGTGGCGGCATTCAGGTCGCGGGTGGTTATTTTACTATGCCTTCAATATGCTTTTTGGAGCATTGGCGTATATGGTTTTGTAATGTGGCTTCCTTCCATCATTAAAGCAGCTCCGCAGATAGATATGGTGCAAACCGGGTGGTTGTCATCGGTGCCTTATGTATTTGCCATAGCGGGTATGCTGCTGGCCTCACATTTTTCAGACAAAACGCTCAATAGAAAAGTTTTTATCTGGCCATTTTTAATGATAGCGGCACTGGCTTTTTATTTTTCATATTTAACGGGCACCAGTAATTTCTGGCTATCCTTTGTACTGTTAATTGTGGCCGGCGCTGCCATGTATGCGCCCTATGGCCCCTTTTTCGCATTAATAACCGAAGTGCTGCCGTCAAATGTTACAGCAGGCGCTATTGCACTCATCAATAGTTTTGGAGCCCTTGGTTCGTTTGCCGGGGCATATTTTGTGGGTTATCTGAATGGCGCTACCGGAGGATTTGGCGCTTCCTATATTTTTATGTCGGGGTCATTATTAATATCCGCATTATTTACCATAGCAGGTGTGCGAAACCGGGTGGTGGTGCATAAGGCAACAATAGTAGGGTTGGTGGAGTGAGGTGGTTGGATTGTTTAAAAAGTATCTCGCTTGACGCTTAGGAATAAGAATTCAGATGCCTTATTCTACATGAATTCCATTTGCCTTCGACTTTGCAACTTTGGAAACCCGGATGTTTTTGTTACGCTAAGACACGCTTCAATTGAGGTATCTCAAATTCCCTATTTCTTTATTCGTGCTTTGACAGACGCCTACAATGGATTAAACTTTCTGGGTTGTTTGAAATTTTTACCAGGATCTTGACCATGTAATATGTATCTGTTGCAAATAGCCACATTTGGTTTATTTGATTTATGGGGTAAGTATTTGTTTCAACGGTTTTGTCACGACTTCAAAAACTTTGCGAAAAATATTTCAGGTACATTTATTTGAATATTGCCAATTATCCTTTAAAATTTGCAGAAAAATAAATAGTCATGGGAAGAAAGAATAATATTAAAAGTGCAAGGAAGTTGATAGATGCAAAACGAAAGCGGGAGCAGGAGGCATCAATAGCAGCGGGGTTAGGCCCCGCAGGTATAGCCCTTAACAAAAGGGTAACACTAAATGGCGGAATAATCATACCAAACCAGGGAATAAAATATTCTAAATTGTTAGAAGACTTTATAAGTCCAATGCTAAGTGCTAATGATGACATTTCAAGTATCAAAATAAAATGCACTATTGCCGTGTGGGTATGGAATGCTGCAATAATGAAACAAAAAAGTAAAGAAAGTTTTCAATTAGCCAAAAAGGAACTTACTTCTCTCATGCCGGAAGTGCCGGAAATAGGGGAATTATTTGATGATATGGCAAAGCGAAAAGAAGATGAATTTTCTGATTACAACAATATAATTGTTGACTTTGAAATTAAAAAAAATCGTGGAGGTGATTTCGATTTAACGGTAGCAACCTCGCCATTCGATAGTCAGCGATAATTAAGGAGCTGTTTTTAATTTTAGGGAGCAACTTTTGTTTTGTAAACTAATAAAGTGATGCAATCCTGATACAAATTCATGGCAGCTATTGCAGCGTGCATGGCTTTCAAAATGTTACGTTTTGGTAAAAGTTCAATCATTGCGGTGCGGTTGAACGGAGCGTCGCAATCAAAGTTCAACCGGAGATATAATGCCTGATCCAAAAATTGTGGATGAATGCCGGAATTAGGTTTAGCGTATTTATATAATCACATTTTTTTGTGGGGATTGTAAATTCAAACTGTTGCCATTCTTATAATGGAAAATTTTGGCCAATGAAGTAAATTTCCAGCTTATAATGGAAAAATATGTCTGGCAATGATGTTATAGTGGAAAATATTTGCTATTTTAGTCTTCGTCCTGCTGGGTTCTCCTTTATAGCCTTTGTGCGATAGCCAGGGAACCCGGCACAGAAACGCAATCATGTCGTCTTGCTGGGTTCTCCTTTAAAACCTTTGTGCGATCTGAGGGATTCGTCCTGCTGGGTTCTCCTTCATAGCCTATGTGCGATAGCCAGGGGAACCCGGCATAGAAACGCAATCTTGTCGTCCTGCTGGGTTCTCCTTCAAAACCTTTGTGCGATCTGAGGAATTATTTCAGACTGATGTTCAGGGTTTCTTTTCTGAATTTAGAAATTTCCATTTTTAAAAACCCGTTGGATCTTTTTCTCGTATGTTGCCCCAATGCAAAAAATGCAAATGATTTCACTAAACTCGAAATTTCATTCGGGTAGAAGTCGTCGCATTATTTTTAAGATTCTCCTCTACTCCATATCCCAGGCTCCTTTAAAAAAAATTTATTAATTACTAAAATAACCAGCATGAAAAAGTTGTTTGTTCTATTTGCCTTTACCATGTTTTACCTCGCTCCTTTTGCGCAAAAAGCACAAGATCACATAACCATGAAATCCGATGGAAAGGTGTACTGGATCAGGGGTGGGGAATCGATACAAATGATGATTGACGTTCCACTGAAAAATGGGTCTGTGGTTAATTATAAGGGTGAAGTAAAATCGGCCGAAGGAAACATCACTAAACTAAAAAAAGGTGAGAAATTGCTGATGGATGGGTCGATAAAGAAAAAAGGCAAGAAAAGATAATTAGTAGGCCATTGTTTGCCTTACTTCTTCCTGCTGGGTTCTCCTGCATAGCGTTTGTGCGCTAGCCAGGAGAACCCGGCATAGACACGCAATCATATCGTTCTGCTGGGATTTCCTGCATAGCCTTTGTGCGATAGCCAGGGAAACCCGGTATAGAAACGCAATTATGTCGTTCTGATAGTTTCTCCTTCATAGCTTTTGTGCGATAGCCAAGGGAACCCGGAATAGAGACTTAATTAATTGTAATTTGCCGGGGTACCTGCCACCCACAAGGTTATAAGTGGGAGACCCCAACAGGACAAAAAAACAACTCACTATTTTACTCCTTCTAAAGTATAGGTTTCACGCGGCAATCATCAGAAACCAAAAATGCATATTTTATTAGGACACCGTTACACTTCACCCATTTCAGTTTGCCATATATAAGCGGTAACTTAAAAGTTTAAATCAAAAAACTTTTTTGTTATGAATACGAAGATATTATTTACGCTGGTCTTTTGCCTCGCAGTAATAATTGCAGTTGCGCAGGATAATGTGGGCATTGGTACTACATCTCCCGCTGCCAAACTGCATGTGGTGGGCAACCAAATACTTGATGGAACCCTGCAATTTACTAATCCGGTACCCGGCACACCTGCCATGATCAATATGTATAATTCGGGCATTGAAAAAAGTACCCGCATGGTGTTTGCTCATTCTCCCTTAAATCAAAACACGGGTCTGCAGTACAACGATACTTTTCAAACATTTAATTTTTTACGCAACGGAGCAAGTGTGTTGAGCGCCGGTCTTGGCGGTTATGTTGGTATTGGTACAGCTTCGCCACAGAGAAGGCTGCATGTATTTCACGGCAGCTTTGGCGGACCATCGCCTGATGCAAATTCGCCGCTTGTAGTAGAAAACAATGCAACTAACTATATAAGCATACTTGCCCCATTTGCTTCAGAAAGAGGAATTATTTTTGGAGACAACCTTCATACAAAAGATGGCGGCATCTATTATATAGGAAGTAATAATACAATGGAATTCAGAGCAAATGGTAATGTAACCAAAATGAGGCTGTATAGTTTGGGCATGGCTATAGACGGGCAATTACATGTGGGTGAAGGTTATATAGGCTTTGGAGGAGGAGCTGCGTTATTTAAGTCCAGTTTTACCGGTAACCTTGAATGTAACCTTGATTTTACTAGTGTTGGCAATGATAACAATAAATTAGGGTCATCTACCAAAAGGTGGACTGAAGTATGGGCCGTTGATGGAAGTATCAATACCTCTGATGCAAGAGACAAGACCAATATCAGAAATTTAAATTACGGCATTAAAGAAATTATGCAACTTAGACCTGCCCGGTTTACCTGGAAGAACAAAGAAGAAAGGGGCGATAAACTTGGACTGATTGCACAGGAACTGCAAAAGGTTTTACCCGAAGTTGTTCGCGGCTATGAATATAAAAAGAACGGTAAAACTGGTGTAACTGAAAAAGTGCCTGTTGAACGGCTTGGTGTAATGTATGCCGATATTATCCCGGTGCTTATTAGTGGTATGCAGCAGCAACAAATTGCCATAGAAGCCAAAGACAAAAAAATAGACGACCTGCAATTGCAGATTAAAGAGATACAAAATTTACTTATCGCTAAGGGTTTGGTTACAGGCAATGAAATCACGAAAAAGTAAGTGAACGAAAAGTTTAATGATGAATGATGATTGTTGAATTAAAATGAAATCAGCAATTTCAATATTGAAAATATTATTTCAAAGTGCAGCAAAAACCTAAAGTTGTTATTGCAAAATTAATATAAGTGAGATATGATAACGTCGTTGGTGTTCCCGAAAAAATTGCATAAGCGTCAACTTAATTAAATAGTAAAAGGGCTAAAAAGCATTGTGGATAAAGGTTTCATGGCAAAAATGTTATTCAGATTGGATGGTTAAATAAAAAGGAAATAGCTACTTGTAATAAAAACATCCGGCAAGATGAAAACAAGCAGCTATTCCATTAACAAAGTAAAGCAAAGCGTTGAAAACTTCTTTATTAGAAATGATATAAAAAAGTTGGCAGAGAAAACAGGTTTCACAAAACAAGCGCCTAAAAAAATTCTTTGTCCTGCTGGGTTATCCTTCATAGCCCTTGTGCGATAGCCAAGAGAAACCCGGCATAGCAACGCAAGAATGTCGTCCTGCACAAATAAAATAGATGGATTTGTGCCATTTCACTAGGAAGAGTTAGTTTGATAAGTTACATTAGTAGTTTGCCGGGGGTCCCTGCCACCCTCAAGGCTATAAGTAGGAGACCCCAACAGGACAAAAGTTCTATTTTAAATGCTTGGTAATTCAGAAGTGATGATTGTCATATTTAGGATTTAGCGGCAATTTTTAGACAGACCAAAAAATTAGTAACTTTATACAAATTTGAAGGAAATGGCAAAGAAATCAAATCACGTAGTTCCATCATCTTCTGGGTGGGTTGTAAAAAAATCGGGCTCTGAAAGAGCATCAAAAACTTTTGCCACAAAGGAAAAAGCTGTTGAATATGGTCGGGAACTAAGCAAAAGTGAAAAAACTGAATTATATATTCACAAAACCAATGGAATGATTCAAAATAGAAATTCATACGGAAATGACCCTAATCCACCAAAAGACACAAAACATTAATGAGTTTCGAAAAAAACGTTTTTATAAATTGTCCTTTTGACAAATCATACATTGACGACATTCTGAAACCTATTTTATATGTCCTTATAAAGAACGGACTTTCCCCAAGACTTTCACTTGAAATTTCAGATTCTGGTCAGGTTAGGCTTCAAAAAATTACAGAGATAATTAAATCGTGTAAATATAGCATTCACGATCTGTCAATTGTCAAATCAAAGAAAGCAAAAGAATTTGCAAGAATGAATATGCCTTTTGAACTGGGAATTGACTATGGACTGAGAAACAGCGGTATCCCGAAATTGAACGAAAAACAATTTCTAATACTTGAAACTACCAAATACGATTATATGAAGGCCATTTCTGACATTAATGGATTTGATATAAAAGTGCATAGTAACGAAACTGAAAAAATATTTGATTGTCTATACAGCTGGTCAAGTGAAACTTTAAAAATTAATAAGCAGGACCCACCCCTCAAAATGTTTTACGACTTTATAGATTTCAATGCAAGTTTATTCGATGAGAAGGTCGCTGAATTTCACTCAGACGATTTAGCAAAAAATTATATTGAGAAAATTAGCATTCCTGAATTTATTGATGAAATACGGGAACGAATTTAACTGCCGCTAGCATATAGGGATTACACGAAGCGCCGCGAGGGAGATGCAAACCAATCAGCATGCCATTTTCGCGGCGGTTCGAAACATACCGCTTGTCGCCGTGTGGGGTAAATGTTGGCACGTCAGCAGCAGCTTATTATTCAGTTTCAGTCCCGGCTGAATGTACGCTGTTCTACTTTTGTTCTTTAAATTTGGCATCTGGGCGTTGTTGGGAGGAAGTTCGGGCTGATAAGCCTTGAATATCCATACGGCGGCAAGTGGGAAGTCTTTGGCTACAATTATAAACTTGAATTATGGAGTAAGGCTTGAATATTTAGGAATTGAACTATAAAAGGCTGAACAAATTTCTTTTTTAAGCACACACCTTGACTTAAAAAGAATTTTTTCGTCCTGCTGGGTTCTCCTTCATAGCCTTTCTGCGATAGCCAAGGAAACCCGGCATAGAAACGTAATCAGTTGTGATTTGCGGGGTCCCTGCCACCCACAAGGCGATAAGAAGCAGACCCTAGCAGGACAAAACTAATACTCGCTTTTCTCCACCAGTTATTGCATAAGGGACATCAGCCGGTTGGGTGCCAAGCGTTCCGAAGGTCGGAACGAAAACATGCGAAGCAGTTTTCGAAACAAGTCTCTACAACCGTAGAGATTGCAATAACGAAGCCATGCGGCTTGAGCTTTGATATGAATTGTAAGAGGTTTTGCAGGCAATCTACCTAACCCAATTAAAGTATTTATATAAATTCATGTAGTCCTGCTGGGTTCTCCTGCATAGCCTTTTTGCGATAGCCAAGGGAACCCGGCATAGAAACGTAATCATAAAATAATACCAAAACTTTATACATTGGTAGATGTCTATTCGCACAAACCATAGCAACCAACCTTGCCCTTCACTTTATTACTTTTACCTGTTACCATTGGCTTCCTTTATTTGAACTAACTCAATCATACGACCTTGTTTACAATTGGTTTAACTGGCTAAAAGACAGTCTGAATATCAAAACAACAGCTTATACTATTATGCTAAACCCCCGCCATCCGGACGGGGCAGGCATGTACATTGTATCTTGTTTTTTCCGACAGATGGATATGATCTGAACAAGCTGGTGGGAAATGGTAAAAGGTTCATCCCCCGCCTGCCCGCCCGGATGACGGGAACGATCATTTGGGCAGGGCTTATGATATTGTAAAACGTCTTTCAGAAGCCAAACAAAACGAAATATTACTACAATTAAAGGAAGGATTAACCGCAAAACAACTTGCCAAAGGTAAAAAGCCAGCCCGAATACCAGTCAGGAGGGAACAAGGTATTTGAAGACAGTTTTGATTGCAAACCGATCTATCATCG
>JBBRCW010000149.1:0-16079 GCA_038204535.1 Chitinophagales bacterium
TTCGAATCTTATTTGTGGGCGAGTTGAAACCCCCCAAGAACCAGATATAATAAAAACAAAGTATTCATACAAGCGAGAAATCATATATGAATACAAAACTAAAAGCGTGTTTTGCTCTGTTTCTGTAACTAAAGCAAAAATGCCAGAACGAAAAACATAACTTTTATCAGCCAAAGAAATTACCAGTTCAGATTCGTTCCTTGCTTGTTCTTTAATTAAGATTTGGGTTCCTTTATAAAGCCCTTCCTCCCTACCACTTTTTATATATGATTCGCTTTTTGATATGACTTTTACCTCTTTTGAAACCGAGTAATACTGTTGAACTTCATTGTTCTCTATAACCGGCTTGTTTATAATTGACTGAAACGATTCGTATTTATCACATGTACCTTTATGAATGCCAGCGCCCTTAAACAATTTACCTGAATCAAACAGATCGAGAATGCTATTTTCGACTTTTGTAAGTCTCATTAAAAATTTATAATCTAATACACCCCCATAAAGTGCCACTTTAAACATCCAGTCATTTTCAATAAAGTACTTTTGCTGTATGTACTTCTGATCAAATTTTTCAACTATTAATGTTTTGTAATATTTTAAGAAAATGTTCCACTTAACCGACTGGTGATGGACAAGATTATTAAAATGACCTTTCCCATCAGATAATCGATAATAAACAATAGCGGCAGGACTATCTTTTTCTTCAAAAATTAATCTACGTACAGGAGATAAGTCAAAAAACATATCTAAGCAAAATTGTGTTAGAAAGTTCCTTTTGAATTGCTTAGTTGTCTTAGAAACGTTATAAAAAATGGTACTTGTTACAATTAAGGCTACTGTAGTAGTTGACTGCATAAAGTCTTTAGCCCGTAATAAGAACGACTGTGCAATCTCATACCGACCAGTTACTTTATTATTGTCTTTAAGCCATTTTAAGTGAATCTCATCTTTGTTGCTCTTCCAAGGGGGATTGCCTAAAATAAAATTCGGCTGATGAGAATTTACAACTTCATTAAAAGCATCTTTAGTATCAAAAAAGTTAGCTTCAAATAAGTTCTCATCCAGTAGCTTTGGGAAATGGAAATTATCAAGTATTGTCTTAGGGTCTTGATAATCCAATAGGGCGATATAGATGGAGAAGCACGTTACTTTTAGCGCCTGTCGGTTTACATCTATCCCAAACAAGTTGTTTTGTGCAATTTCCTTTAGTCGAGATTTCTTGACCTTCTCTCCATAAAGCATCTTTTCTTTATCCACCATTCTTCTGTACGATTGCACCAAGAAAATGCCGGAACCACATGAAGGGTCAAAAACCTTGCATTCAGAGGTGTAATTTCTATATAAAAACTTGTCAATCGTGTTGGAGAGAATGTATTCAACTAAAAAAGCAGGAGTGTAAACAGCAGACTGCTGGTCCCGTGTCTCAGGGTTTATTAGTGATTCGTATATACCACTAATAACTTCAACAGGAATAATGCTAAAATCAAAAATCTCAAAGTAAAAGTCATCGAAAAGCCCAGGTTGTGAAGGGTTCGGCTTCCCGCTGAAAATCCAAGATAATTCGACGGCTTGGTCATTATTTAACTGAACAGTTGTGTCCTTAAATAATACACCGTTAAACTTGCTGTTTAGTTGCTCAAAAAACCGATTCAGCTTCCCGGGCTTTTCTATCAGTCCAATAAAGCTTTTACGTTTTTCTTCAATTGTCTTCCCCGCTATGAAATTTTCGTCTATTTTGACATTCCTGTCAATAAGATATCGAATAAAGATTAAACGTAGAATAAGAATATTAGCTTTGTCATCACTTAGTGAATAATTGCCATTAGTGTCAGTCAATAGCTCTCTGACAAGCCTAATATTTTCAAACAGTTTTTGATTTACTCGTTTCTTATTTACTGCGGCTTCATAATGTTCTGCCTGTAGCCATTTCCACGATTCTCCGCTTTGCAAATTCCAGAATGAAAAACGTTCATTGCGTACTTGTTCCGAAATTTTTATTTCAGCAAGCCGATTGTTCTTTTTCTCAAAACTAAATGCATTGAAAATTTGTACTTCATTAGCTTTAACAACAAAGATTACCGGAGAATAATCGAAAGACCAAACTTGTCGATGAATTTCACTTTCTCGCCAATCTCCAGTGCTGCCTGACAAATCGAAAAACAGCACATATGGTTGATTATTAAAGACGAAGTAGGCATCAGATCTAATAATGTCCAACTTCTTTTGTATCTCGATAGGAAAGGATGCAAAAACATTACCGTCTTCTTCATTCCTGAAAAAAACAGCGTCGTTAGAAAGTAAATCCAACCCCTCTAATAGAGATTTAAGCCCTAAAGTTATCAACTGTATAGTAAGTTTTTGGGACGAAAGATAGCAAAATATAACCCATAAAATTAAAAAAGCAGTTAGTTTTGCTAAATATTTTATCAAACGTTCTCATATACAAAAAACAAGGGTTTGTTGCATTAATCATATGTATTATTGCTGCATATATTCTACGTGGATCTAACATAATTTGATTAACGGGAAGCGTGCGGCTTTTTCATTTACATTTTTAGTGCAAAGGCGTACGGATAGCATTGTAAACGCCACCATCTGTTATGGTTAACTGGCTTAATAAAGCTACCAAGGCAAACGTGACACTACCATACCAAATAGTAGAACGAAAGCCAAGCACAAAAGCCCTCCTAAATCCTGCCTATGGGAAGGCATGTACCAACCATTATTTACCTGCCTAACCTATTCATAGACATTTCGAGCTATTGGTTGCCCGCTACAATGCTTGCGAGCATGATAAGCTTCGATGCTTTTTGCCTATTTTAAGTTCTTCACTAACAAAATTGTTGTCGAAAGAGTTACACTGGAACGCTCAAACCAACATTGGTAAAATTGGATTTAGTTTTTATAAAACCAACACCAATGCTGCAACATCTCCAAAGCTTAGATTGAATACATGCGTAGCGAAGGAGTAATGAAAAGCATCAAGATAATGATCAGGAAACCTTACTCACCATTTTTATAATAGGTACGATCATCTCTTCCATACTAACACCCCCGTGCTGAAAGGTGTTTTTGTAATAATTTACGAAATGATTATAATTATTGGGATAGCATAAAAACCCATCTTCTTTTGCAAAAATAAATGAGGAGTTTACATTGGGGATTGGCAGCCCGGCCATCCGCGGATCTTTAAACGCCAAAACATCTTTGGGTTCATAGTTTAAATTTCGTCCATGCTTGTATCGCAGATTGGTGGTAGTTTGCTTGTCCCCTATCACCTTGCAAGGTGTTTTTACCTTTACCGTTCCGTGGTCGGTGGCCAGTATCAGGTTTATCTTTTTATCGGCAATTCTTTTTAAAGCCTGGTTAAGCGGCGAGTGTTCGAACCAGCTGCGGGTTATGCTGCGATAACTCATTTCGTCACCGGCCAATTCCTTCAGCACTTCCATCTCGGTACGGGCATGGCTTAACATATCCACAAAATTGTAAATAATAATATTAAGGTCATTATTTAGCAGGTTGTGAATGTTGTTTACCAGCAATTGCCCATCGTGGTTATTTACGATCTTGGTATAGCTGTATTTAATGTCGGTTAGTCTTAACCTTTTCAGTTGCCCCTTAAAAAATGCTTCTTCAAATAAATTTTTACCGCCTTGCTCATCGTCGTTCTTCCACTCAACCGGAAACTGCCTTTCAATTTCGCTGGGCATTAAACCGGCGAAAATGGAATTGCGGCAATATTGGGTGGCTGTGGGCAGAATGCTGTAAAAGGTTTCTTCTTCCAGTATCCTGAAATGTTCGGTAAAAAGAGGCTGAATGGCTTTCCATTGATCGAACCGCAGGTTATCAATTAAAAGAAAGAAAGTGGGAACGCCTTTTTCAACATGCGGTAAAACCTTGTATTGCATTAAGGAATTACTCATGATGGGCGCCTCGTTACGCTGGTCCATCCACGACAAATAATTTCGGCTGATGAATTTAAAAAACTCGGTATTGGCCTCCTGTTTCTGGCTATGCAAAATTTCCCGCATTTCCGGACTGTCACTCTTTTCCATTTCAAGTTCCCAGTAAACCAGTTTCTTGTAAATGTCCATCCATTCATTAAAATCGGGGTTGCTGTTTAGGGCGGCGAATAAATGGGTAAACTGCTGCTGGTAAGCAGTCGTGGTTTTTTCAGAAACCAGCCGTTTATTATCTATAATCTTTTTAAGGCTCAACCAAACCTGGTTTGGGTTAACCGGCTTAATCAGGTAATCGCTTATTTCGCTTCCAATGGCGTCATCCATTAGATTTTCAGTTTCATTCTTGGTGATCAATACAACCGGTATCTGGCTATTGATCTCTTTTATTTTCGAAAGCGTTTCTAACCCGGTGAGGCCTGGCATGCTTTCATCCATTAAAACAACATCTACCAGATTATCTTTAACATACTCCACTGCATCAAATCCATTGGTCAGGGTTTGCACCTCATATCCTTTATTTTCGAGAAATAATTTCTGGCTTTGTAAACTTTCAATTTCATCATCTACCCATAAAATTTTTGCTGCCGGCATAATCGTTCAAATTTTTTTGTGTTCAATCAAAAATACCCTTTTCGATAGCGGCATTGTAAATTTGCTGCATCAAAAACTAATTTTAACAAGAACTTTCAGATGCCCAATACAATACGAAAAATAATTAATGACCCCGTTTACGGTTTCATTACGCTAAACGATCCTTTGATCTTTTCAATCATTAGCCATCCATACTTTCAACGGTTACGCAGAATAAACCAGATGGCACTTGCGATGCTGGTATATCCTGGCGCTGTACATACAAGGCTGCACCATTCGCTGGGCGCCTATCACCTTATGTGCAATGCCATTTTGGAACTTAGGGCAAAGGGAACAGAAATAACAACTGAAGAAGAAACGGCCGTTAAAGCAGCCATTTTATTGCACGATATTGGCCATGGGCCTTTTAGCCATGCGCTTGAAAAAAATTTGATACCGGGCGTTCACCATGAGCAATTAAGCTTACAGATCATGCAGGTAATGAACGATGAAATGGATGGAAAATTAACGACCGCCATAAACATTTTTACCGATCAGCATCCCAAAAAATTTTTGCACCAACTGGTGAGCGGTCAGTTAGACATGGACCGTATGGATTACCTGACAAGAGATAGTTTTTTTACAGGCGTAAGCGAAGGTGTGATTGGGTACGACCGAATATTAAAAATGCTGGTGGTGCACGACGGCCAATTAATGGTAGAAGAAAAAGGCATTTACAGCATAGAGAAGTTTTTGATTGCCCGCAGGTTAATGTACTGGCAGGTTTACCTGCACAAAACGGTGCTGGTGGCCGAACAAATGCTCATAAAGATCATCCAGCGGTTAAGGCATTTGTACATGCTGGATATACCAGGTCTTACTACCGGAACACCCGTCGATTATTTTTTAACATCTTATTCGGGCAACATGAACCTCAATGATATTGCCGCTTTTTGCGATATGGATGATTATGATTTTGTGCATTGTTTAAAGGTTTGGAGTAAAAACAATGATCTTGTGTTAAGTACCTTATGTAAAAACATTTTAAATCGTCAGCTCCTAAAAATTAAAATACAGGGCGAACCTTTTAATAAGTTACTGATGCAACAAAAATTGAACGAAGTTTGTCACTTATTGAAAATATCGGAAAAAGAAGGCGAATATTTTGTTTTTTCGGGAGAAGCGGCCAATACGATGTACAAAACTTACGACGAACGAATCAATATTTTGTTTAAAGACGGGCAGATAAAGGATATTTCACAAGTTGATAACGCTCTCATTCATAAAACGCAGGCCAGCGCTGTGAAAAAATTTTACATTTGTTATTATCAATAAGTCATTGTTCAAATAGATTCAAGTTCAAAAAAAAACCTTGCATAACCTAATAAGCTTTTGGCAAAAGCTAAATTCTTAAATATGACATTTACTGCAACCCAGATAGCGCTATTAATAAATGGAAATATTGAAGGTAATGCCGATGCGGCAGTCAGTGGTTTTGGACGAATTGAAGAAGCACAGGAAGGCCAATTGTCTTTTTTAGCCAATCCCAAATATGAGGAATTCCTTTACCAGACCAATGCATCTGTAGTAATAATCGATGAAAAGCTTGAATTAAAAAACGCCATTAATTCCACCCTCATCCGCGTAGCCGATCCTTATTCGGCGTTTGCCACCTTATTAAATCATTATCAGCAGTTACGCACCCAGCAATTTCAGGGTATTGAGCAACCCAGTCATGTTGCTGAGACAGCTACCTATGGCAAAAATGTTTACATAGGCGCCTTTGCCTATATTGGAGATGGCAGCCAAATTGGCGACAATGTTAAAATATTCCCCGGTGTATATCTCGGTAAAAACGTACAGATAGGCAATAATTGTTTTATACTGCCTGGTGTTAAAATTTACTACGATTGTGTTATCGGAAATAATGTTACCATTCACGCCGGTTCTGTTATTGGTGGCGACGGCTTTGGCTTTGCCCCCCAACCCGATGGTTCGTTTAATAAAGTTCCGCAAATTGGCAACGTGGTGATAGAAGACAATGTTGAAATTGGCTCAAATGCTACCATTGACCGGGCAACGATTGGCTCCACCATAATCAGATCGGGGGCCAAATTAGACAACCTCATACAAATTGCCCACAATGTAGAAGTGGGAAGCAATACAGTAATTGCAGCCCAGGCGGGTGTCAGCGGTTCTACCAAAATTGGACGAAACGTAATGATTGGCGGCCAGGCCGGCGTTGTTGGCCATATTCAAATTGCCGATGGCAGTAAAATTAACGCCCAGAGCGGTGTAAGTAAGTCAATAAAGCGCCCCAAATCGGCCGTTACAGGTTCGCCGGCTTATGATTATACCAGTGCGCTGCGCAGCCAGGCGGTTACGCGCAACCTTCCCGAACTGGAAAAACGAATAATTGAACTTGAAAATCAAATACGGTTGCTGGTGGACGACAAAGTGAATATGAACGCACTTTAAAACTGTTTGTCGTCTTTTTTGCTATGGCTGCTGTTAAACCTGTGATCATTCTATGGCCGCAAACCTTAACAAACCCAATATCAGCCCATTAACTTAAGCTCCTTACCGTATTTACATTTGTTGTTCGGGTTTCTTAAACGATTTTGGTGTTAGATCTTCGACCCGCTGCATATCATCCCCTTAAACTATACTAAAGCCTGAATAAAAGTTTAAAGTAAAAATTAGGTGGGTATGGCTAATTTTCTTATGCTGTAAATGTGGGCCTGCAATTAAAGGAAATCCGATACTTTTCATACTTTCGTGCCCTTTAAAGCAGATATGAATAGTAACGGCAAGTTTTTTCAACACACTATACAGCAAGAGATAAGTATTTCCGGGGCGGGTATCCATTCCGGGCAATCTGTAACCATATGTATTAAGCCCGCACCGCCCAATTCGGGTATTATTTTTAAAAGAGTTGACCTTGAGGGAAGTCCGACGGTTAAGGCCGATGTTGACTTTGTAGTGGAAACCAACCGCAGCACTACGCTTGAACATAATGGTGCAAGGGTAAGTACCATAGAGCATTTAATGGCGGCTATGGTAGGTATGCAGGTAGATAATGCATTGATTGAAATTAATGGAGAAGAAGTTCCCATTTTAGATGGCAGTTCGCAGCCTTTTGTGGCGGCATTTGAAAAAGCCGGTATCGAACAGCAGGATGCAGAAAAAATATACTATTCAATAGAGCAAAATATTACGTTTGTCGACGAGGAGAAAAAGGTTGAAATGGTGGCCCTGCCCTATTCTGAATACCGGATAAATACACTAATAGATTTTAATAGTCCGGTTTTAGGTACCCAGCATGCCGCCATTAAAAATATTACCGAATTTAAAGACCAGGTAGCCTCTTGCCGTACTTTTTGCTTTTTTCATGAACTGGAGTGGCTGATAGCCAATAACCTGATTAAAGGCGGCGACATTAACAATGCCATTGTAGTGGTTGATAAAGAAGTTACCGACGAGCAGATAGAAAGGATCTCGAAAGTTTTTAATAAAAGAGACGTTCAGATAAGCCACGAAGGCATCTTAAATAACCTTGAACTTAGATTTCCGAACGAACCGGCCCGCCACAAGTTATTAGACGTAGTAGGCGACCTTGCATTGGTAGGGTTTCCGTTTAAAGCTCATATTATCGCCAACCGGCCCGGTCACGCCAGCAATGTAAAATTTGCCAAGAAGATAAAGGAGCACATCAAAAAAATAAAGAATAAGCAAGATGTTCCAAAATACGATCCTAACCAGGTTCCTGTTTTAAACATACAGCAAATTGAAAACATACTGCCACACCGTTATCCATTTTTGTTGGTTGATAAAATTTTGGAATTAACGGATGATTATGTGATTGCTATAAAAAATGTTACCTACAACGAACCATTTTTCCAGGGTCATTTTCCGAATAATTCGGTTTTTCCGGGGGTTTTACAGGTAGAAGCGCTGGCACAGGCAGGCGGATTATTGGCAATACCGCATAATACCGAAGATAAATACGACACTTACTTCTTAAAAATAGAAAATTGCAAATTTAAACAAATGGTGGTGCCTGGCGATACCATGATCTTGAAAATGGTGCTGATAAACCCTATACGCAGGGGTATTGTTGAAATGAAAGGAACTATTTATGTTGGAGATAAACTGGTAACCGAAGCAGTACTGGTAGCTAAAATTGTAAAAAGAACGAAAGAATGAGCTCGATAAGCACGCTTGCCCATATACACCCCAATGCTATAATTGGCAATAATGTTACTATTGAACCTTTTGCTGTTATACATGAGGAGGCCAGTATTGACGACGGAAGCCACATTATGTCGCACGCTGTTATTATGAATGGCTCAATTATCGGTAAAAATGTGATGGTTTTTCCGGGTGCCGTTATTGGTGCCATACCGCAAGACCTTAAATTTATTGGCGAAAAAACGATTGCACAGGTAGGCGACAACTCCACTATCAGAGAATGTGTTACAATTAACCGGGGTACGGTTGAAAAGTATAAGACCGTTTTAGGTAGCAATTGTCTTTTAATGGCTTACGCGCATGTGGCGCACGATTGCATTTTAGGCAACAATGTAATTTTAGGTAACAGTGTTCAATTGGCAGGGCATGTAATTATTGATGATTATGCAATTTTAAGCGGTATGGCTGGTGCACACCAGTTTGCACATATAGGCGCACATACATATATCGCCGGGCATACCGTTATACGCAAAGACGTTCCTCCTTTTATCAAGGCAGCCCGCGAACCATTAAGTTTTATGGGCGTAAATATTGTGGGTTTGCAAAGAAGGGGCTTTTCCAAAGAAGCAATCACGCAGATTTCCAATATATACCATACGCTTTTTGTTGAAAAAAATACCACCTCCGCGGCAATTGAAAAAATAGAAAACAACATTGCCCCTGGCGCTGAAAAAGACCTTATACTGCAATTTGTAAAGAACTCCACTACGGGCATCATTCGCCGTCCATCAAAAGCAAACGATGAGGATAACTTTTTCTGATGCCGGCAAGCGGTTTAACAGGGAATGGATTTTCCGCAACTTCAATAAGGATTTTTTACCAGCAGAAAGATACGCGATCACCGGACCAAACGGCAGTGGCAAAAGCACGCTTTTACAGGTAATTGGTGGAAGCATGGACATAAGTGCCGGCAAAGTAACCTGGCGCACAAACGAAGTAGAAACAGATCCTGAAATGGTTTACCAGTTTATGGCTATTGCCGCTCCCTACCTGGAAACGATCGAAGAATTTACCGCCACCGAATTTTTGGATTTCCATAGCAAATTCAAACCATTTATAAAGGATATAACAATACCCGCCATCATAGAAATGATCGGTTTAAAAAAAGCGGCGGATAAACAAATCCGTTACTATTCATCAGGCATGAAACAACGACTAAAACTTGCCCAGGCCATTTTTTCAGATGTTCCGCTTCTGCTGCTGGATGAGCCATGCACCAACCTCGATTTGGCAGGTATTGAATTGTATCATCACCTGGTCAACCACTACGGAGCGGGCAAAACGATCATTGTAAGCAGTAACGATTCTACTGAATATTCGTTTTGTAACCACATTATTAATATAACTGACTTTAAGTAGCCCCCGGCAGGCAACAAATGTGTTAATCGACGCTATCTTCTGCTGGCAATCAGCAAATTCAAATCTGTAAATTTTAGGTCGAAACGCTGACTAAGATAAAAATTGGTCAGATGCCCTTTGTATAAATAAATTCCATGGCGCAGGTTAAAGTTGTGCCACACCATTTCTTCAAAACCACCGGCTTCGCTAATATCTAACAGCAAAGGCATTAATACGTTACTGATTGCCTGGCTGGCGGTTCTGGCAAATCCGCTGGCTATATTAGGTACGCAATAATGAATTACACCGTGCTTTAAATAGGTTGGCTTTTGGTGACTGGTTATCTGGCTGGTTTCAAAACACCCGCCACGGTCTATGCTCACATCAATAATAACACTGCCTGGCCGCATGGCAGCAACCATATTTTCGGTTACCAGTAATGGCGTACGGCCCAACTGACTGCTCATGGCGCCCACCGCTACTTCGCAGGTTTTTAATTGTTTGGCCAGTATTTTAGGCTCAATTACACTTGTCCAAACCCTAACACCCAGATTATTTTGCAATCGCTTTAAACGATACACATTGTTATCGAACACTTTTACTGAGGCACCCAATGCCAGCGCTGTCCGGGTAGCAAATTCTCCCACTACGCCTGCACCCAAAATGATCACCTTGGTAGGCGGAATGCCGCTGATACCCCCCAATAAAACCCCTTTTCCATTGTTGGCGCTGCCAAGGTATTGGCCTGCAATCAGCATGATGGCGCCACCAGCAATTTCGCTCATGCTGCGCACAATAGGAAAAGTGCCGCTATCGTCTTTCAGATTTTCAAAACTCAGGCTTGTGATTTTTTTCTCCATCATTTTCTCCAGCAACTCACTCCTCATTGCCGATAAATGAATGGGCGAAATAATGGTTTGGCTGTGTTGCAAAAGCGGAATGTCTTCATCAATAACCGGCGCGCTTTTAACCAGGATTGGCGCTTTAAAAACTTCCTCTTTTTCGTAAACCAGTTTGGCACCTGCTTCGCTGTAGTCGTTGTCAGAGTATTTGCTTCCTTCGCCTGCGCGATGCTGCATCACCACTTCATGGCCGTTGTTTACCAAAACATAAACGCTTTCCGGCGTTAATGCAATCCGGTTTTCCTGAAAGGCGGTTTCTTTGGGTATGCCAATATGTAATTTGGCCCCCCGGGGTTTTACATCTAATGTTTCTTCTAAAGTTTCGTAAGTAAATGATGTATTAACGATTGGTTTGGAAGACGCCATTTATCCCGGGTTTTAATGATAGAATTTTTAAACGAATATGATGCTTCATCTTTTTATAAAACGTTAAAGCTAAGATGAATTTAGCATACTGTGTCTCCCGCCTGCATTTTCGTTATCTGCCCCGCCAGAGGACTGAAAACCAACCTATTAATCTTTTCGTGCACAAAATCACCCCTCATTCTTTATTACAATGCGTCTTTCGTCGTGGTTCTTCAAAGAAATGTATAAATGAACGGTTTCGTCGGGCAACAACCCCGCAGCTTTTTCGGGCCATTCAACTAAACAAAGGTGGCCGCTTTCAAGCGTTTCTTCTACGCCCGCCAGCATTGCTTCTTCTTCGTTGCTTAGCCGATACCAGTCCATATGATAAATAGTAGCAACCAGTCTGGATTGATACTCGTTAATTATAGAGTACGTAGGGCTTGCAACGGTGGACGACACCTGTAAAAACCGACAAAGATTTTTGATAAACGTCGTTTTACCCGCCCCCATTTCGCCATGAAATGCCCAAACTTTATGACGGCTGGCAACCTGCCAAACCGATTGCACCGTTTCTGAAATAGTCTTTAATGAAAAAGTAAATTCCATGCGGCAAACTTACGCCGGGCAAAAGTTGAGCGACAAATATTTTTTGCGATCATTAGCCAAATAAAATATCTGCCTGCCTAACGTGTCATTCTAAATAGGACGCCTTTTCTGTTAAAGTAGTCCCCGGCGTGGTTATTTCTTTGGTTTTTGCAACACCGTTTATTTTTTAACTGCCGTCCTGTAACAGCCATCTGTTGAGCGTAGAGTAAATTTGCATTATTGGCAACTTCATTATAGACAACCAACAAAAGATGGAGTGGCTTAGTCTGCAATATAATTTATGATGGAAAAAATTAATTGGAAAGTAGAAGGGATGACCTGCAGTAATTGCGCTTTAAGTGTAAATAAAGTGCTGACCCGGCAGGGTATGGAAAAGGTGCAGGTGAATGCGATTACAGGCGAAGTGGCTTTTGAGACAGCAAATAAAGATCTCTCCATACCAGAAGCCCGCAAAAATGTTGAGGGCCTGGGTTATACAGTCATCGAAGAAGGAATTGCAGCTCCCTTTAAAAAGAAAAAATGGTTACATAACCATTTACGGAGGGCACTATTTTGTCTTCCTTTTACGATTATATTAATGGCGGGTCATCTTGCCATGAGTTTCGGATTTCATTTTCTGGAAAATGCATGGCTGCAGCTGGCGATTTGCCTGCCGGTCTATTATGTGGGAATGGGGTTTTTTGGAAAAAGCGCCGTTAAAAGCCTAAGCAAGGGAATTCCCAATATGAATGTGCTGATCGCACTGGGCGCCACCGCCGCATTTGTATATAGCCTGGTAGGTACGTTTACCGGCGACAGCACCAAAATATTCTACGAAACCGCCGCGGCCATCATCACCCTGGTATTTTTTGGTAATTGGCTCGAAGATAAATCGGTAGAAAAAACCCAGGCCGCCATTAAAGAACTGACCCGGCACGAAAAAGTAATGGCCAATATGATTGCTTACGATGATCAGCACAACGAACATATATTTCCAGTTGAGAACACGCATTTAAAAGTGGGCGATCTTTTGCTGATAAAGACCGGCGAGCAGGTGCCGATGGATTGCAAAGTTTTGTGGGGCGAGGCCGAAGTAAACGAAGCGATCATCAGCGGCGAAAGCCTTCCGGTTCATAAAAAACAAAACGACATTTTAATAGGCGGCAGCATATTGGTTAACGGCACTATAAAAGGCTATGTATCGGCAGTTGGAAAAGACACCGTAATGAGCGGCATCATAGACATGATGAAACAGGCCCAGACACATAAGCCGCCTGTTCAGCAACTGGCAGATAAAATAAGTGCCGTTTTTGTGCCGGTGGTTATTGGCATCTCGCTGTTGACGCTGGGTATAAATTATTTGGCTGTTGACCATAGCTTCCAGGAAAGTTTAATGCGCTCGATAGCTGTATTAGTGATTAGCTGCCCCTGCGCAATGGGACTTGCTACCCCCGCGGCAATTGCCGTTGGCCTGGGCAGAGCTGCAAAAAATGGCATTTTATATACCGATACCAAAAGCCTTGAACTGTTTAGCAACATTAAACAAATGGTGTTTGATAAAACAGGAACCCTGACCACCGGTGAATTTACCATCGATGCCTTTAAAGCGCTGGAGGGCGATGAAGACAGCTTTAAGCAGATCGTTTTCTCACTTGAAAAATTTTCGAACCACCCGATTGCCAGAAGCATAGCCGGACAATGGAAAATAACCAATGCCCTGAAGTTTAAAAAGGTGGAAGAAGTTAAAGGTGTAGGTATGAAGGGAGAGGATAATGAAGGAAATATATTTTGGATTGGATCAGACAAAATAAATAATGCAAAAGCGGAAGAAAGCCATCATTTGTATGTGACCAAAAATGGCGCATTAATTGGCTGGATAGATATAGCGGACGAAATAAGGCCCGAAGCCCTGGAAGTGATGAATTACTGTAGGAAAAAGGGAATCAAAACAATTTTATTGAGCGGAGATAGTACTGCCAAAAGCCAGCACGTTGCCAGTCTGCTGGGTATAGATGAAGTTTTTGCAGAGCAAAGCCCGCAGCAAAAACTGGATAAGATTGGGCAGCTTGTAAAAGAACAACCTACTGTTATGGTGGGCGATGGTATAAATGATGCCCCTGCACTGGCAAAGGCAACGGTAAGTGTTTCGCTGGGCAAAGCTTCGCAATTGGCCATTAAAAGCGCGTCGGTAGTGTTAATGAATAATGGTTTGAAAAAATTACCCATGGCCATGCAATTGGGTAAGCACACTTATGGTACGGTAAAAAGCAATTTATTCTGGGCGTTCATTTACAATATTATTGCCATCCCTTTTGCAGCGGTTGGTTTTCTAACACCTATTGCGGGCGCTTTACTCATGGGGCTTAGCGATATAGTATTGGCGGCAAATTCGTTGTGGTTGAATTGGAAAAAACTGGGGTAGAAAATTGAAAATCCAATCAGAGATAATAAATTGAACTGATAAAACTTAATCTTACATGTTGACCTTCGCAGAACGAAAAAGTATTGCCGAGGTGCAAGAAATAGATAACGTCCACCCCGGCGAATGATGAATAAATAAGGATTAAAAGTACAAGTAAAAAATAAAAGCGTATGCATAATATCTAGTGTGAGGCGAAGGCAAAGTAGTTACAAAAAGCCGCAGCACGGTAATCTTCCGCATGCAAATTGGAATTTTTTGTTGTCAGTAGCCTCTCTTCTTCGGAAACAAGTTGGCATGTATTTACTAAAACCCTGGCGGAAACTCGATACCTAAATTGATACACAACTTTTGAACAACGGCATCTGGAAGTTCTCTGTCTCCAAGAGGCAAACTTAGATGAGCGTAAAGTTTCGGGTTTTTCTTGTTTTTAAATCTCAATGTTGCACCAGTAATATTTAGTCCCTCAATAGGTGAGACATCGCAATTTTGCTTAATTGCATGGTCATAAAACTCCTTTGAAGTCATATTACTCGTGCATTTAATCCCAAATTCTTGTGGTTGTCGTTTAAAAATTTATGGAGCGTTTCTTTTAAATCCTCGTCATGTTCTTTCCACATATTCTCAACTAAATGTGCAAGGCGTATTTCAGCATCTTCTTCTGTCTCGCCGACTGCAATTGCTTGCGGGAACTCTTTGTAATATGTGTAGTACTGGTCAGACTTAATGTCGTGTTCCAATACTTGAGTTAAAGCTATATTGAGATTTAGTTGTCGATGGGCCATTGGTGCAAAGTTTTTGATTCTATTCGAAACATAAAGTTATAGAACAATAGTACTCCTAAAATGTTAGATTTTCCTACTTTATGTTCATAAAAAGTTTGTCACAATGTGAATAGAGACATGTAATTAGCTTATAATTATGCACTTGTGTAAAATATCTTAAAAGATTATTTACAACTTGTGGATAGAATCGACACATTGACTTTTGACGAAATATTTGAATTAAAAAAATTGATAAAAAATGCATTGTCCTCCGGCGAAAGGAAATTATAGATATTACAGAAAAGCGAGGCAGGAAAGTGCAAATGGTCGAACAATTTTACTATGCACGATTAAAGAGATAAAGTCATACTTTTCCAAAATGATGGCTAATGAAGTTTGAATTAGATGAGGTTTATTGATTAATCATTTTATTTTGTCCACTCCGCAACAAATTCTGCAACAATACTGGGGCCACAACGCATTCAGGCCATTACAGGCGGAGATAATAGAAAATATATTAGAAGGCAATGATACGCTGGCGTTGTTACCGACCGGCGGGGGAAAGTCCATTTGTTTTCAGGTGCCTGCTTTATGTAAACCAGGTATATGCCTGGTTATAAGTCCCTTGATCGCTTTAATGAAAGACCAGGTGGAGAATTTGAAGAAGCGAAATATAACCGCGCTCAGCCTGCAAAGCGGTATGACCTATTACGAAGTAAAGGATACTTTGAAGAATGCGTGTTATGGCGAGTTTAAATTTCTATACGTTTCGCCCGAAAGGCTGGAGACCAACCTTTTTAAAGAATATCTGTCCGCTTTGCCTTTAAATTTAATTGCGGTAGATGAAGCGCATTGCATTTCTCAATGGGGATATGATTTTCGCCCGCCCTATTTGCGTATAGCCGCTATCCGGCAAACTTTTCCATCAATACCGGTTTTG
>JBBRCW010000150.1:0-15970 GCA_038204535.1 Chitinophagales bacterium
AAATAATCTTTTGGCGGCAATCAATTGCATAATTTGGTTTTATTTCGGATATTTAGGTACAGTGTACTTCGCATTCTAATTAAAAAAAAATGGCCAACACCTACACCCAATGTCATTTTCATTTGGTTTTTGCGGTCAAACATCGCAATGCTCTTATCAAAAAAATCTGGAAAGATGAATTGGAAATGTACATTACCGGCATTATTCAAAATCACCAGCATAAATTATTGGCGATCGGTTCGATGCCTGACCATATTCACATTTTTATTGGGTACAACCTTAACCAACTGCTTCCTGACCTTGTGGAGTCTATAAAAACATCGAGCAATACATGGATAAAAGAAAATAAACTTTCTAATTATAAGTTTGATTGGCAAAAAGGATATGGGGCCTTCACCTATTCACATTCACAAATTGACTCCGTCGTAAAATACATTGCAAACCAAGAGAAGCATCATCATAAGCAATCATTTCGAGAAGAGTATATTGACATGCTCGAGAAGTTCGAAGTTGAATATAAGGATGAATATGTCTTTGAATTTTTTGAAGGTATAAAGGGATGGGAATAGAGGTGCAGTTATGATCTTTAAATATCCCGGTAGAACGATACTCTAAAAATTTTCGGTTGTATATCAATTTTATTTATTGGTTTTATTCGGATATTCCGGTGCGCTGCACCTCGCAAAAAACTTTTCCATTTTAGGTTCTACAAATATTCCGGTGCGCTGCACCTGCAAAAAACATAACTTTTCGGATTGCTACAAATATTAAGGTACGCTGCACCTGGAACCATTCACTAAACAATTTCGGATAACTAATGGTTGAAATGCTATTATGTTTATTGGATATTCCGGTGCGTTGCGTCGGAAAAAATGATGAAACCTTTTTACTTCTGAAAATTGTTGTTGCCAATTATCCGGCTTTTTGGCATAAGGAAATTTTCAGGTGCAGCGCACCGCAAATATTTGTAGAATAAAATAGTAAAGAGAATTCAGAAGGTGCAGCGCACCGTGATATAAAACAGGGGGGTGGCGTCGATATTCAAAATGTTGCATGTTTCGCTAATATTACGGTGCGCTGCACCTCGCAAATAATTTTTTCTTTTCGGTTGCTACAAATATTGAGGTGCGCTGCACCTGCAAGCCGTTTAAATGATTCTGTTAATCTGCAGTAATTGCCGGTAATATTTGTTTTACAAGCGAAGGAATGATTTTGAGAAAATAAACATCGAATTGCATGCAATTACGGACGCTTATTTTTCTAACACGAATTAACTGGGGAGCGTACCAATTTTGATCGTTCACACCTTGCATAATTCCTAAAACCGGTTTTGGGAATTTCCACATTGCGCCATCGGTTATTTGACTGCACAACGCATCTACCCAATTCGTATCAGCGACTGCACTGCTTTTCCAGTTTTCTATCAGGTCGCCTAATTTTATATCCGTGGGAAAGCTTGGCATCCCGAAAAGTTGCTCGCAAAACTTATCTGCATCGATGATTGTGCCTTCTTTCAGAATGATTGATTGTGCCACTTTTAACCGTTCCTCGGGTTTGGCATCCTGAATTAGTTTGACCTGTTCAAGACTCAATTCTATCTGAAGGAAAGGGTAAGCCGGCCAGTCAATGGCATTTTTAAAAGCCACCGGTAAAACTGGCTGAAGTTTCTGACAAAGGTCTGCTGCCGCGCTTGCTACTTCCTGGCCATGACTCTGAAAATCAGTTACCGTCTTACCCCATTCCGGAAAAAAATCTTTTGACGTTAGAAAGTCATCTACAAACTTTTGAATGTCAACGGCATTTCTGGCATTTACATTTACCTGGTCAGCAAAAAGTGCCGGGGCCGAACTGGAACATTGAAAAAGAATAATTCGGGTTTCGGGTATTTCCGGGTGGGAAGCAACCCCCATTTCCCACATACAATAGGTCCAGTCCTGATCCTGATCGGTATAAAGCAATATGACCACACTGGCATCGCGCAAGACCTTTTTTAATTCCTGAGTGAGGGATCTGCCCACTTTAGGTGAGGTAGCCAATGGAGAGGAAGACTGAAAAACTTCTACCCGGCCCCCGCTGGAAATATTAATAAAGTTTCGTAGCACATCGGCAATAGCGCTGTCTACATGCTTGTGACTAATGAACATAACCGGTTTCTCACTCATGATGTTTAAAATTTTTAGATTTTGATGTTTATGTCTTTTAAAAGAATACCCCTGCATTACCATTCAATGAATGTCATTGGCAAAGGGTTTAATTTTTTAATACCAAAATAAATTCCATTTGAACCAAGACCAGATCAGTTAAACAAATTGGATGTATAGCAAAGAATAAATGTGCAACTAAAAAATGATATATGCAACCGGAAAATAGCCCTGAAATGAAATTGTATATTTTTTTTTTATAAGGCACTGGATTTTGCCCTGTGAATATCAATTTTGCACGGCTAAAGGCAGCACTGTCAGCGAAACACATCTGAAGGCTGGAAGCGCATTTATTCGGATTTTATTTTCTTTTCAACCGGCTGGTCTCCGTCGCGGATATTTAATTTCAGGGTGGAAAACACATTGGTTGAAGAATAGTCGTCTAATGATGATTGATTCTACTTACCGGCTTCGTCCTTGTTGTTAATTATAATTATCCCGATTCTTTTTCCACCTGCCATGGTTCACAGGCGAAATTCCCGGCAATTCCATCAAACTGCTTTAAGTCAGTTGTATATTTACAACAAAAAAGCAGGCCATGAAAAGTATTCCTTTCCTTAACATGAAGCTGATTGCAGTCAGGATTTTCCTGTTGGTATTCATTTACTCATCCGTTGAATGTAACGCCCAGCCCGCAAAAGGCCGATGGTTGCTGGCATTGTCAAAGACCGATCATACATTGGCGCTTGTGGATCCTGTTACTTTAAAGATAAATGTACGTATACCGGTTGGGATAGATCCGCACGAAATAATTGCATCGACAGATGGAAAAACGGCCTACGTTACTATTTACGGCGGAGGTAGCTTGCACGAGCTCAACGTGATTGACCTGGTTGCCAAAAAGCCGTTACGCAATGTTGATACAAGACCGCTGTATGGACCGCATGGACTGGTGTTTGTAAATGGCAAGGCCTGGTTTTCTGCTGAGGGATCCAAAAGCGTGGGGCGCTATGACCCTGCAACCAACCAATTGGATTGGAGCATGGGAACAGGGCAGGACAGAACGCACATGATCTTTGTATCGCCAGACGAAAAAAAGATTTATACCACCAATATGTCGTCGGGAACGGTAAGCATATTGGAGAATTCCGTTATCATACCCGGCAGCATGGCGCCACCCAATGCCAGGCCGCGCGAAGAGTGGAAGCAAACGATTGTTCCCGTTTCGAATGGTTCAGAAGGTTTTGATGTTTCGCCCGACGGCAGCGAGTTATGGACAGCTTCTGGCGAGGATGGAATGATCTCCATAATTAATACAGGCGAGAAAAAATTGGCTTCTAAAATTGATGCGAAGGTTTTTGGGGCAAATCGTTTGAAGTTTACGCCTGATGGAAGGCTGGTATTTATCTCCAGTCTGCGAACTGGTGAGCTGACGATTTTTGATTCAAAATCGCGGACAGAAACAAAGCGGTTAAAGATTGGCAAAGGTGCAGCCGGCATATTAATGGACCCGGATGGATCGCGTGTATTTGTTGCCTGTTCGGCCGATAATTATGTGGCCGTGATCGATCTGAAAAGCCTGGAAGTTATCAGCAAATTTGATGTTGGAGGAAACCCTGATGGACTGGCATGGAGTAGTAGTGAATAGTGAAGAGTGAACAGTGAGTAGTGAAGAGTGAATAATGAATAATGAATAGTGAATAGTGGATAATGAGTAAAAAGTTAGAATAAAAAGTAAGCTTCAAGTCTTTGTGCTATTTCGTTTCTATTACAGGAGGTGGCAGAAGGTGAAGCTGTAGATTAAAACATATCAGCAAAACATTTGTTATCGAAACATGAATTATTCTTCGTTAGAGCAATGCTTATTAGACCTCGAACAAAATAATCACCTGGTAAGGATAAAAGAAGAAGTTGACCCTCATCTTGAAATGGCAGCAATTCATTTGCGCGTTTACGAGGCAGGTGGACCGGCTTTGTTATTCGAGCATGTGAAAGGCTCCAAATTCAGGGCCGCTTCTAACATATTCGGGTCGCTGCAGCGAAGTAAATTTATTTTTAGAAATACTTTTTCGGCTGTTCAAAAGATCATCGAACTAAAAAGTGATCCGATTAAAGCTATTAAACAGCCCATTAAAAATTTCTCACTGGGGTTGGCGGCACTAAAAGCGTTACCATTAAAAAATCCGTCGGTTAAACCGGTACTTGAGCAGGAGATCAGCATCAGCGACCTGCCCCTTATAAAGCACTGGCCCATGGACGGCGGCGCCTTTGTGACCCTGCCGCAGGTGTACACCGAAGACTTCGACAAACCCGGCATTATGAATGCTAACCTGGGTATGTATCGAATACAGCTAACTGGTAACGATTATATAACCGATAAAGAAATCGGATTGCATTACCAGTTGCATCGCGGCATTGGTGTGCATCAGACAAAAGCGAATAAAGCAGGTGTGCAGTTAAAGGTCAGTTGTTTTGTTGGAGGGCCGCCTTCGCACACGCTGTCGGCTGTAATGCCTTTGCCCGAAGGTATCAGCGAAATGACCTTTGCTGGTTTGCTGGGCGGACGAAGATTTAGATATTGTTATCGTGATGGCTTTTGTATTAGCACCGACGCAGATTTTGTGATAACCGGCGAAGTAACTGCCGGCGAGAACAAACCAGAAGGCCCGTTTGGCGATCACCTGGGCTATTACAGTTTGCAGCATCCTTTCCCGTTAATGAAAGTGCATAAGGTGTATGCAAAAAAGAATGCTATCTGGCCTTTTACCGTGGTGGGGCGTCCCCCGCAGGAAGATACCAGTTTTGGCGAATTGATACACGAATTAACCGGCGATGCCATTAAGCAGGAGATACCGGGTTTAAAAGAAGTGCATGCTGTTGATGCAGCCGGTGTACACCCCTTGTTATTGGCTATTGGCAGCGAACGATACACGCCCTATATGCCTGCCAAACAACCCGCTGAATTATTGACAATCGCCAACCATGTTTTGGGAACCGGCCAGTTAAGCCTCGCTAAATTTCTTTTTATTACCGCCGACGATACCAACCAACTGACCACGCACAACATCCGGCAGTTTCTATCATACATGCTGCAGCGTATTGACCTAACCCGCGATGTGCATTTCTATACCAATACCACAATCGATACGCTCGATTATTCGGGCGAAGGTTTAAATACCGGGAGTAAAGTGGTTTTTGCCGCGTATGGCGAAGTAATACGGGAATTATGCACCGAAGTGCCAGCGGCATTAAAAGAATTAAAACATTTTGTGAACCCAAAGTGGGTAATGCCGGGAATCGTAGTTTTGAAGACGAATCCATTTACAATGTACAAGCAGACGGATGCTGAGTTAGCAATCCTGAACGATCAGCTGGCTGAAAAGAAAGATGACCTTAGTTCAGTTCCCATAATCATTGTGGCTGATTCAAGTGATTTTGTAAGCCAGCGGCTGAATAATTTCTTATGGGTAACATTTACCCGCTGCAATCCATCGCACGATATACATGGCATAAACTCATTTGTAAAAAACAAACATTGGGGTTGTACTGGTCCGTTGGTGATGGATGCACGTATAAAACCGCATCACGCACCGCCCGTTGAGACCGATAAAAACATTGAGAAGAAGATTGAACGCCTATTTAATAAAGGCGGAAGTTTGTATGGGGTGCTTTCCTGATGCCTCATAGTTTTAAACAATCATCATTGGCTGCCGACGTTCAAATTGTTGGGGAATTAATTGAGGTCCTTGGGTCCAATTCCCCGTTTTGGGGTAGATTATCTGTGTTTTCGTTTACTGAAGATGTGATTCGGGCATTTCGAATTTCATCATCGGTAATAATGTGATTAGGGTCACTCAGGTGCCGGTGCACCAGGTCACGAACCGTTTCGTTTCTAATTAGATTCTCTGTGGTGTCGTAAGACTGAAATAAAAGAGTAGATGGTTTCATGATACCGTTTTTGACAGAAGTAAAAAATTATACCGTTTATCTTTATTAGGAAGTCGAGGAGTTCAGTGGTTGATGGGAGGATTATTTTCCCCAAAAAGCACCGTAAAGTAAGTGAAACCTTACTTTAATCTTTGAAAAATATTAAACAATTCAATTTTAATAATCAGATAAATTTGCTAAGCTGCCATATAATTTAATTATTGGCAATGCGTTTTTCCGCCGACTCATTCGTACCGAAATCTATTTTTTGGTGCCGTAATACGGTGAATTGATCGGTTCATTCATTTTGTTTGAACCAAAGTTTCAACTTCGGTTATACTTTTGCACCTTCTTATTCAGCAATCATTACCACATGAACCCAATATTTAAATTTTCTTTCCCGGTAATTTTATTGTCAATGCTTTTTGTTTTTTGTGGCGAAAAAGACAAAAAAACCGGCGGGCCGGGTGCCCAGGGCAACCAGGTAAAAAATTACCCTGTTTTGCTACTGTCGCCTCAGTCAACAACCTTGTATACCGAATATCCCGCAACAGTGCAGGGCCAGCAGAACATTGAGATCAGGCCAAAAATTGACGGCTATATTGAAAAGATTTATGTGGATGAGGGGGCCGCTGTTCGTAAAGGGCAGCCTTTGTTTTTCATAAGGGCCCCCCAATACGAACAGGAAGTACGAACCGCCCAGGCAAATATTAAAATGGCCCAGGCAAATGTAAACGCGGCCCAGATGCAGGTGAATAAAGTTCTTCCGCTGGTTGAAAAAAACATACTAAGTAAATATGAATTGGAGTCGGCTCAATTTACCTTACAGGCAAGGCAAGCCGCATTATCGCAGGCAATGGCTACGCTATCCAATGCCAACACCAATTTAAGTTATACCAGGGTGCAAAGCCCTGTAAACGGGGTAGTGGGACTGATACCTTACAAAATAGGCAGTCTGGTAAGCAGCAATACGGCCGAACCATTGACTACAGTCTCCAACATCGGAAATATTTATGCCTATTTTTCTATCAATGAAAAACAGGCTTTGAATTTTGCCAGGGATACAAAAGGCGCCACTGCAAAAGACCGTATGGCAACACTGCCACAGGTTTCACTGGTTTTGTCAGACGGGTCATTATATCCCCACCAGGGAAAAATTGAAGCAGCCAGCGGCCTTATTAATACCGAGACAGGTTCTGTAAGCGTTCGAGCCACTTTTACAAACCCGGGACAGATCATCCGCAGCGGAAGCAGCGCATTAGTGAGGATACCACAAAAAATAGATTCTGCTGTTATGATACCGCAAAAAGCCACATTCGAAATTCAGGGTAAACGTTTTGTTTACCTGGTTGAAAGTACCGGCACGGTTAAAAGTGTAGAAATAAAAACCATCGCCACAAATAACGGGCAGTTTTACATTGTGCAAAGGGGGCTGCAACCAGGTGAGAAAATTGTACTTGAAGGAGTGGCGGCATTAAAAGATGGGGCCTCCATTAAACCCGTTATGGTGAATGCCGACAGTTTATACAACACCATCAATATGGTGAACGATGAAAAGACCCTCTAAAAATTATAACAGCATACCTGGCTTGCTCCCTTTGCTGTAAAATTTACGAGGATCCTGCAGGCCAATGAAACCGTTCGTTTTCCTTATTACGTATTCACCAGGCATACCTTTCTTATGTTAAAAAAATTTATAGAGCGGCCGGTATTATCAACGGTTATTTCAATCATCATTGTTATACTGGGCGTTTTGGGCTTACGTACTTTACCCATTTCGCAATACCCCGAGATTGCCCCGCCAACGGTAGTCGTTTCCGCATCGTACCAGGGCGCCAATGCCGATGTGGTATTGAGCAGCGTGATCGTGCCCATTGAAGAGCAGATCAACGGGGTGGAAAATATGACCTACATGACCTCTTCTGCCGGTAACGATGGTTCGGCGAATATTACGGTCAATTTTCAACTGGGTACCGACCCCGATCTTGCGGCCGTTAACGTACAAAACCGCGTGGCCAGGGCAACCAGCTTATTACCCGCCGAAGTAGTAAGATCCGGCGTTACCACCCTTAAACGCCAGAGCAGCAACCTGGTTATTTTTTCTTTGTATAGCGATGATAAGGCGTACGATCAAACGTTTTTGCAGAACTATGCGGTCATCAACCTGATACCCCAGATAAAGCGGATACCCGGTGTGGGCGATGCCACGGTTTTTGGCTCAATGGACTACTCCATGCGTATTTGGCTAAAGCCCGATCTGATGGCCAGTTACGGGCTGGTGCCCACTGATATAGGCGCGGCTTTGGCCGAGCAGAATGTTGAGGCGGCACCCGGACAGTTTGGCGAAAGCGGCGACCAGTCTTTTCAATATGTTATTAAATACAAAGGCAAACTAAAAACAGAACAAGAGTTTGAGAATATAATTGTTCGTTCGGGCACTAATGGACAAATTTTGCGTTTAAAAGACATCGCCCGTATTGAACTGGGTGCTTTAAGTTATGCCAGCACCACCAAAACAAATGGAAAGCCATCCATTGGGGTGGCCATTGCGCAAACCGCCGGGTCTAACGCAAAAGATGTTATTGATGGCACGCTGGGCGTGTTAGATGAAGCAAGTAATACATTTCCCGCCGGCATTCAATATACGACACTGGTAAACGTAAACGACTTTTTAAATGCCAGTATAGAAAAAGTATTGCACACTTTAATTGAGGCATTTTTATTGGTGTTTTTAGTGGTGTTCGTGTTTTTGCAAGACCTGCGTTCAACGCTCATACCTGCTATCGCAGTGCCGGTGGCCATTATCGGTACCTTTTTCTTTTTAAAATTATTTGGTTTTACCATAAACCTGCTTACGTTATTTGCCCTGGTATTGGCAATAGGTATTGTGGTGGATGATGCGATCGTTGTTGTAGAGGCGGTGCATGCCAAATTAGACAAAGGGTATAAATCGGCCCGACAAGCATCGATTGACGCGATGGGCGAAATTTCTGGCGCCATCATAAGCATTACCCTTGTAATGGCCGCGGTATTTATACCCGTAAGTTTTATTACCGGCTCGGGTGGTGTTTTCTATAAACAGTTTGGATTGACCCTGGCCATCGCTATTATTCTTTCCGCGGTAAATGCCCTTACACTTAGCCCCGCTTTGTGCGCCATATTTTTAAAACCACACGAAGACGATCATGGCAAAAAGAAAGGTTTTCTACAACGGTTTTATACGGGCTTTAATGTTGCTTTTGAAACCACCACCAAAAAGTATAAGAAATCGCTGACCTTTTTAGTGAGGCGAAAGTGGATAGCCCTGGCTGGAATTGCCGTTTTTGCCGGTATCTTTTATTGGCTGGTGCAAACAACACCATCGGCATTTGTACCAAATGAAGATACCGGGGTTGTGTTTTCCGACGTCAGTTTACCGCCCGGCGCTTCGCAGGAAAGAACGGCCGAAATTACCAAAGACATTGCCGCCATCGCTGAAACGCTGCCCGAAGTTGAAACCATTTTACAGATAACCGGCCGAAGTATTATCAGCGGTTCGGGAAGTAATTACGGTATGGTGATTATGCGGCTTAAACCGTGGGACAAGCGTACCGGCAAGGGGCAGGATGTGCAAGGTGTAATTGGCAAAATGTTTGGAAAGACAGGCGGCATTCGCGACGCAAAAGTCATCTTTTTTGCGCCGCCGGCCATACAAGGTTTTAGTTTATCGGGCGGTTTTGAGTTTCAGCTTGAAGATAAGGCCGGGTCGGATATCGGTAAGTTTTTTAAGGTGAGTTCCGACTTTTTGGCGGCATTGAATAAAAGACCCGAAATACAATATGCTTCCACGCCATTTAACCCAACGTTTCCGCAATACCAGATTGATGTAAACGTGCCACGGGTTAAAGAAGCGGGGCTTTCGGTGAACGATATTTTACAAACCATGCAGGGTTATTATGGCGGTGTATATGCCAGTAACTTTAATAAGTTTGGTAAACAGTACAGGGTGCTGTACCAGGCCGAACCACAGTTCAGGGCCAATGCAGATGGCCTCAGTAATATTTATGTAAGAAATTCGAGGGGCGTTATGGCGCCAATCTCCGAATTTATTACCCTTACTAAAGTTTATGGACCGCAAGCCATCAGCCGGTTTAATTTATTCACTTCCATATCGGTAAACGGTTCGCCAAACGATGGCTACAGCTCTGGCGATGCGATACAGGCGGTTAAAGAAGTAGCGGCCCAAACATTGCCGGCCGGGTATGGATATGAATTTTCGGGGATCAGCCGGGAGGAGCTGGCGGCGGGCGGACAAACAGTATTCATTTTTATACTCGTATTGGTGTTTGTGTACTTTTTATTGTGTGCCCAGTATGAAAGTTACCTGCTGCCTTTTGCAGTATTGTTATCGCTGCCCATTGGTCTTTCGGGCGCATTCATTTTTGTGAGCCTGTTCGGCATCACCAATAACATTTATGTGCAGATAACCCTGATAATGCTGGTGGGGCTGTTGGCCAAAAACGCCATATTGATTGTTGAATTCGCCATTGACCGCCGACGCATGGGTATGGCGCTGATACAATCGGCGCTCGAAGGAGCACAGGCACGTTTACGGCCCATATTAATGACCTCGTTCGCTTTTATTTTTGGTTTGCTGCCGCTAATGCTGGCTTCGGGAGTTGGCGCCAACGGAAACAAAAGTATTGGTACAGGCGCGGTGGGTGGTATGTTGATAGGTACTGTATTTGGGGTGTTCGTCATCCCCGTGTTGTTCATCATTTTTCAAAGCTGGCAAGAGAAAATAACCGGTCCGCCAAAGGTGCTGAGGCCCGATAATAAAGATGTGGAGGGTAAGTGGGCTGCCGCAACATAATGAAGGGCGCGGCATTATTTATAGCATTTGAAAAAAGGCCGCGCCATGCAAATGGATCAATAAAAACCAGTTTCATTTTACCAAAAATTTTCGGAAACGGATATGAACAGAAAACTAATTATAAACAACCACTGGCTTTTTATAGCGATCGTATCATTGACCGCATGCAGCGTGGCCAGGCCTTACGAACCGCCTCAGCAGGTTAATGCCGAAATTTATCGCGAAGCAAACAATGGCGATACAACCAATTTTGCCTACCTCAATTATAAAGAGGTTTTTATTGATACTGCTTTACAGACATTAATTGAGCAGGGCATACAAGAGAATTTAGATCTTAAAGTGGCTTACACCCGCATACAGCAGGCGCAGGCCTATTACCTGCAGGCGGGGTCGGCGCTGCTGCCTACGCTATCGGGCAACGCAGGAATATCGGTTTCAAAACTCTCTTTTGCTCAGGGCTTCGGAATAAGGAACAGCGCCACCCAATACCAGTTAGGAATAAGTAGCAGCTGGGAAGCCGATATATGGGGCAAACTAAACAGCAATAAACGCGCAAACCTTGCCAACGTATTACAAACGGATGCGGCTGCAAAGGCGGTGCAAACCGGGCTCGTAGCCAATATAGCCACCTATTATTATACTTTACTGGCACTGGATAAACAATTGCAGATTACCCGCCAAACCGTTTATAACTGGGATACGACCGTTACCACGATCAAAGCGTTAAAGGAAGCGGCCATAGTGACCGAAGCGGCCGTAGTACAAAGCGAAGCCCAACGCTATGCCGCCGAAGTAACCATACCCGACCTGCAGCAGCGTATAAGAGAAACCGAAAACGCCTTAAGTATTTTGCTGGCAAAACCTTCAGACGCCATAACAAGAAGCAGCCTGGAAAGCCAGCAAATAACCGCTGCTTTATCGGTGGGTGTGCCCTCGCAGTTATTGGCCAACAGGCCCGATGTGCAGCAGGCTGAATTAAACATGCGGTATTATTTTGAACTGACCAATGTTGCCAGGGCTTTTTTTTATCCGGCGCTAACTATATCTGGTTCTACGGGATTAACGGCCCTGAACATTGCTGATTTTTTTAATGCCGCCAGTTTTGCCGCCAGCATAGGCGCGGGTTTAGTGCAACCCATTTTTAACCAGCGGGTCAACCGGACCCGGTTACAGGTGGCAGAGTCGCAACAGCAAGGGGCCTTATTTACATTTCAAAATACTTTATTAACGGCAGGGCAGGAGGTATCGAACGCCCTCTACTTATATAAAACAGCCAACGATAAAATATTGGTTAGAGGCAACCAGTTAGATGCGCTTTCAAAGTCGGTGGATTACTCGCAGGAATTATTGCGCTACGGTTTCGCCAATTACACCGAGGTAATCAATGCCCGCCAAAATCTTTTACAAGCCGAATTAGGTAGCGTAAATGACCGCCTGCAACAACTACAAGCAACCGTTAATTTATACCGTGCTTTAGGCGGGGGATGGAGGTAGGAGCCCCCTAAATCCCCCGAAGGGGGAGTTGAGACATCCCTATCAGGGATTTCTTTCTTTTCGGGATAGCGATCCCCATTGTTGGCCGATGATTTGGTTTTGGTCCCGACAGCTTTTTTCAACAACCAGATACAATCTGGATTTCATTTGCCTCCGTAGTCACAGACTACGGAGAGCCTACTCTTGATGCGTTGACTGGTTGCGAAACGGTTTCCTTGTGCTAGCGGCCTATAGTCCTTGTCATGTCGACGAAGGAGACATCCCTATCGGGGATTTCTTGTTTTTCGGGATAGCAATTCCCATTGCTGGCCGATGATTTGATTTTGATCCCGACAGCTTTTTTCAACAACCAGATACAATCTGGATTTCATTTGCCTCCGTAGTCACAGACTACGGAGAGCCCGCTTTTGATATGTTGATTAGTTGCGAAACGTTTCCTTTCGCTAGAGGCTATAATTCCTGTCATGTCGACGAAGGAGACATCCCATCCGTTCATTCCTGGCTAAACGGGTACTGGCTTTCTCCTTCCTCCTTCCTCCGTACGCCATACACCTTCCACCAATTGCCTTTCCCCCAATAGGTTAAAGATCCCCCCTTCGGGGGGCGGGGGGGCTATTTATCCTGCCTTATCATCTTTTTATAAAGCTTTAGCAGCCGCTGCTGGTTTATGCCCAGCCTGTATAAAGCATAAATTAAAAAGTAAACCGCCTGGGTTTTGTAAATACCATTCTTAATATACTTGCGGCTGGAAGTAATGACCGCTGCGGGCATCACTTTTAGTTTGCCGTATTGCTGTAAACGGCTGATGATTTCCTGATCTTCTAATATAATCTGTTGTTCATTAAACCCGCCTGCCTTTTGAAAAGCCGCTTTCGTTACAAACAGGCTCTGGTCGCCAAACCTGAATGCATTTATATTAAACCTGGTAAACCAGGCATTTGATTTAAGAAACCAATGATCCTCATCGAACTGTAAGCGGAAGCAACCCATTGTATATCCATAGGCGAGGGCCTGGCTGATATGATCAATAAAATTTGACGGGGGACGGGTATCGGCGTGTAAGAAGTACAGAATGGTACCCTGTGCAATTGCTGCGCCAGCATTCATCTGACAAGACCTGCCTTTTTTAGATGGGATGACTTTTGCTCCCCCCGCCGCAGCAAGGGCCATGGTATCATCGCTGCTGCCGCCATCCACCACAATAATTTCAATTACCTGCTTTAAACTATTTTGTTGATGCAGATAATGCAAGTTGGATTCTATAACTGGTTCCTCATTGTAAACAGGTATGATAACCGAGATGGTCATGCAGTATACTTTTTGCTAACCGACTTTTCTTTTTGTTGCGTGTCAGTAACGTTTAAAACAAGACTGGCTGCATTTATCATTGGCAATCGAACGGTATTTAATGCTATCAAATTTAGGTTAGGCAAATTTTATTGTTTTAAGCCCTCCATATCAGGCAGGAGAAACAAAAATAAACAAAACCGCATTACTGGTTTTTTCTGTAAATTATTAAGAGGGTTTTAAGACGCCTTTTAAAAGTATGCCCTACCTTCAAATAATGGGTTTTAGTATTAAAATCCGGTTTGTCAAAACGATCTTCAATATTGAAAAAGGCCTTCATATTTTTATTGATCCTATTTATGTCAGCACAAGCCGGGGCACAGGTAAAAAGTAAAACGTACAACTTTGTATTGCGCACATTGTTGTCGCACGATGTGCCCGAAATAATGGTGGATGATGCCGTAAAGTTTGCGGAGTCTGCCATTGCGTTAGATGCAAGGGAAAAGGAGGAATACGATGTGAGTCATCTTTTAAATGCCCGTTTTGTGGGATATAAAAATTTCGATCTATGGTTGGTGAAAGACCTGCCGAAAGATAAGCCCATCCTGGTATATTGCTCGGTCGGTAAACGCAGTGAGGATATTTCGGAGAAACTGATGAAACAGGGTTTTACGAATGTTTATAATTTGTATGGGGGCATATTTGAATGGGTAAACGATGGACATCCTGTCTATGACCTCAAAGGCCGGCAAACCAATAAAGTACATGGCTATAGCAAACTGTGGGGACGGTTTCTTGATAAAGGAGAAAAAGTTTATTAATTGTAAAAAATGGGATGATCGAATAATTATGTTTCAATGAGGCTTCTTACAAAAACCACTCTTTACTTTTTAACCACCCTTATCGTTCTGCTGGCTGCAGGCGGTTATTTTTTGTTCAGGCAATTTAGCGGCGAACTTGACCGCCAAACCGACCAGGAACTGATAATAGAAGAAGTGCAATGGATCCGTTATTTGCAAAGCGAAGCCGATAATGGAACTACCTTTATTTTACGAACTCCTGAACTGCTGGTGTACCCGGTAGACGGGCCCGTAGCGGAATTTCCCACATTTTCTCAAACCAGTGGCTTTAGCGCACGGCAAAAAAAGGAGGTGCCTTACCGTCAATTATCGCACATTGTTTCGGTGCGGGGCATCCCTTATCAGTTAACCATTAAAAAGTCGCAGGAACAAAAGGCCGTATTTGTTGCTAACATAAGCAGAGTGCTGCTGCTGGTATTTGTTTTAATCTTTGTTGTCCTATTGCTTTTCAACTCGCTAATAAATCAGACCATTTGGAAACCTTTTAAACGAACGCTTGAAAAGATAAGGGGCGCCGAATTGCATAAAATGGAAGGCATCCATTTTGAAAAAACTTCCATCACCGAATTTAATGACCTGAATACTTCGCTTAACCTGATGGCCCATAAGATGTACAGCGATTTTGTAAACATGAAGGAGTTTACCGAAAACGCGGCGCATGAAATGCAAACGCCCCTGGCGGTAGCGCAAAGCAAAATTGAACTATTACTGCAGGATGCCAACCTGACCGACGAGCAGGCTAGCAGTATAGCGCAGGCTTCAACGGCTTTAAAGCGCTTAAGCAACCTCAACCAATCGCTATTGTTATTAGCCAAAATAGAAAACAATCAATTTGAAACCAATGAGCAAATAGATTTGGGCGCAGTCACCAAAAAATACCTGCAATTGTTCAGCGAGATCATTAAAGACAAAGGCGTTGAAATTAATACGGCCACAGAAGGGGCGTTTATAACAGCCATCCATCCTTTTCTGGCAGAATCACTTATCAGCAACCTGGTTGGCAACGCGGTAAAATACAATTATGCAGAAGGCAGAATAGACATTCTCATCAACGGCAAAATGTTTAAAGTAAGCAACACCAGTCATCTTTCGGCCATAGAAAACAACCAGCTATACAAGCGGTTTAATAAAAAGTATGCAGGGTATGAAACATCCAATGGTTTGGGCCTTGCGATTATAAAAAAGATTTGCGACTCCAGTCAACTTACTATTAACTACCAATGTGAAGCTGGCGTACATTCTTTCACTATAAAAAAAGCCACCCCGTAAACACAAGGCGACTTTTTACACCAAAACAAAACTTCTTAAAACAAACGGTCCGATTTAAAATATTGCGGTAATTCTTTTTGGGTATGCTTTACTTCGGGTATGCTAACCATTCGTACATACCCACTGGCTGGGTTGTTGTC
>JBBRCW010000151.1:0-15924 GCA_038204535.1 Chitinophagales bacterium
CCTTGCAGCTTAAGATCGATGAAATTGCTTTTACGCAGCTCGTTGTTGTTGTTTTGATATAACAAGGCGGGTTCATCAATATTATTCACCACAATATCAAGATCTCCGTCGTTATCAAAATCGGCATATACCGCCCCGTTCGAGTAGGTAGCGGCATCGTTACCCACTTGCTTTTCCAGGTCGTGAAACATTAAATTGCCGGTATTTCTATAAAATTTATTGGGCAGTTTTATTTGCGGAAACTTGTCGATCAGGGCGGCGTTGGTCTCCTGTATCTTGTTATCGATTATCTGTTGCTGTATCTCGTTATCCGATATAAAATTAATATAGTCAATATCGTTCATCCGCTTGGGAATACCGTTGGATATAAACAGGTCTTTCAATCCATCGTTATCAAAATCGACCCATAAAGGCGCCCAGCTCCAATCGGTTGCCGCGATGCCGCAATACAAACCCACTTCGCTAAACATGCCATTGCAACGGTTAAACTGCAGGTTATTACGGGTGTACTGATAGTTGTATCCATAACCGATCTTCCTATAAAATAAATCATACTCATCTTCGCCTAATGAACGCTTTAAAACATAAGGATCGTCTGGCAGCATGTCCACCGAAAGTATATCAGGATACGCATCGTTATTAATGTCGGCGGCATCCACGCCCATCGAAAACTGGCTGGTATGCATCAAGTGGTCGTTCAGCTCTTCTTTAAACGTACCATTCTTTTGGTTGATGTATAGATAGTCGTTCTCATGAAAATCATTACCGATATATACATCCGGATATCCATCCAAATTAATGTCGGCTACTACAATTCCCAGCCCGTAATTAATAGCGGAACTATTGATACCCGATTGACGGGTTACGTCAGTAAAATGGGGAACGGCTTTGCCACCTTTTACGTTAGGCGAAACCAACTCATTTCGATAAAGCCTTCCGCCCGACAGCAGGTTATAGGTTCCAATAAAATCTTTACGCGGCCTGAAGGTGCCATTTTCATGTACCGAATGGTTTAGCAAAAACATGTCGAGGTCACCATCCAGGTCATAATCAAAAAAAGCGGCCTGTGTACTAAATCCTGAAAAATCAAGGCCATATTCCTGTGCCTTATTGGCGTATTGCGGAACACCATTTTTATCAATACCCTGGCAGATCAGCAATTGATTTTGGCTGTGCAGCATGCGGTAGTTACCCACGCGGCAAACGTAAATATCCAGCAATCCGTCCTGGTTAATATCTACTATCGAAACGCCCGTACTCCATGCGTCATCTGCAGGTATATGCGCTTCGGTGGTAACGTCTTTAAACTTTAAATTGCCCGTATTCAGGTACAAGGTATTTCTACCCTGGTTCGAGGAAAAAAAAAGGTCTGTTTTTCCATCGTTGTTAAAATCGCCTGCACCTACCCCCGCGCCATTATAGAAGTACATGTACTTAAAAAGGTTGAGCGAATCTGACGAGGTAAGCTTGTTGGTAAAATTTAAACCGGTCTCTTTACTGGTCAATGTTTGAAACAGCAGAGGGCCATCCTGCTTATGCCTGCACGACGCCATGAAAGCACAACACAGAACACCTGAACATAAATAAAAAACCTGCCGCCTCAAATGCTTCATGTAGTAATGCAATTAAAATTTAAATCGTTTCGTGAAATACGATTTTCTATTTACCATTCTATGACCAGTAGCTGTTTTTAATGATCTATTGAACCATTTTGTTCCTTCTAAATAAAACAGGGAAATCGTTGTTTCGCGAAAACAGCAGCCAGTCATTTGTTATGCCGGGTAGTATCTTAATGTCCCGAACTTCTCCATTTACTTTAATACCCGATTGCGAGCTGCCCATCCAGGTAAAGCCCCCTTTCCTATTGTTAATAAACACATCTCCATAACTGGCATCCAGCTTTTCTAACTGGGGCAAAAAGCCCGACTTATTTCCACCGGTTACCAGGTCAGTAAACCCATCGCCATTAACATCTACCAGGCCAATGGCATTTATTGAAGACAATTGTGCCCTTACAGGCAAATTTTGAATAGTGAACTGACCGTTGCCATTGTTAATAGCCACACACGAACTGGTATAGTTAAACTGCTTCACCACTGCCTTACTCAATTCGCCCCCCGGAAAAAGCTCCTGCACTGTTTTTAAAGCATAGTCCTTATGTTTTAAATTTCCCTTTTTAATAGTTGGCACCTGGTCTTGCAAATCGTTTTTCAGAAACACAGGCTTGTCTTTTCCATCCACGGTTCGGGTGAGTAATTTATCAATATCTCCATTGCCATCCACATCGGCCAGCCATAGTTTTACCGGATTGTCTTTATTGGGATGGAGGTAAAAATTTTCTCCAATATTACCCAGCACCAGGTCTTGTTTTCCATCGTTGTTAATGTCGGCTGCAGTTATGGTTTGCCACCAGCCAAACATGCCGGTTAAATTGTTAGCTATCTCTTTAAACTTTTTGCCGGCATAACTAAATATTCTGGGTGCCATCCACTCCCCGGCAATAATCAGTTCCTTTTTGCCGTCACCCGTTATATCGGCCCAAACCGCCCCGGTTACCATGCCTATTTTAGCAATGTCGGGATTGCTGGTCTTCGCCATATCTTTAAAATGTCCGTTGCCATCGTTCACCATTATATAGCTGGATGGATCAGTGCCATACTCGCGGGGTACACTTCTGCCCCCGATAAACAAATCAAGATCGCCGTCGCCGTCAAAATCGTAAGCGGCAGCCGCGCCAATATTGTCGCCGTTCATTTCAAATGCATTTACATCTACCATAAAATTGCCTTTGCCATCGTTTTTAAACAAACGGTTTTGCATCTGCCTGCTTGTAGGAGGATTGTTGTTTCCGCCGGGACCAATAAACAAATCAAGATCGCCGTCTTTGTCGCAATCAAATAAAAGCACAGCTTCATCTTCAAAATCGCTGTATTGTTCCAAACTCTTTTGTGGCGATTTGATAAACTTACCCTCTTTGTTTTGCAAATACATTTGTCCGCTATGCCCCGGGGTACCGCCTATAAATACATCCTGAAGCCCATCGCCATTTACATCGCCGGCAGACATTTTAGGGCCTTCTTTCGATAACATGGAGGGTATGTTTCTTTCATAATAAAAATCTTCAAAATCGTCTTCTTTATGTTTGTCGAAAGTTGAAGACACAGAGTCGAAAACTGTAGCCATCAAAGGAAAATGATCACTGCCATTTCTTTGAGGGATATTGACTGACTTGCGTTGGTCGATGGTAAGAAAGGTATCGACAGACGGATTGGTGATACGGGTGGAAGACAGGTCGGGCCAGGTTATCACCAAAGAATCAATTTTATTGATAGCGCCCAATCCAATAACCTGTTTGTAATCTACCGAAGATTGAAAACCACGGCTGGGTATCAGCTCGCGATAAAATTGCTGCGGCCCTTTGAACACTTTTATTTTACTGCCTATGGCAAAAGTGTTCAGACTGTCTCCTTTAAGTTGCACCCCTATAAAATGATCGCTGGTGGTTTGCCTGGATGTGTTACGGTAAACAAACGAAGGTTCATTGATGTTGTTGATCACCAGGTCCAGATCGCCGTCGTTATCTAAATCGGCATAGGCGGCACCGTTTGAAAATGATTGCCGGGTAAATCCCCAGGCTTTTCCCGCATCGGTAAATTGAAGGTTGCCATTGTTTTTATAGGCTTTGTTTAGCATGGGGTTCACCGGTATATTCTTCAGCACTTCATCTACATTGTCTTTTTTGCCGGTCAATACCATTTTATGGATCACATCGTTGGCAAAAAAATTCATGAAGTCAAGATTCGTCACGTCTTTATTAACCCCGTTGCAAACATAAATATCATTAAAGCCGTCGTTGTCGGCGTCAAACATCAATGCACCCCAGCTCCAATCGGTCGCATCTACACCGGCATAATTGGCTATTTCGCTAAACGAACCGTTGCCATTATTTAACTGGAGGCAGTTTTTCATATACTGATGATAAAAGCCCAGTTTCAATTTTTGATTATAGATGTCTATATTGTCAAATGCCCCCAGCGTTTTTAAACGATAGTCGTCTTCGGGCAGCATGTCGGTAGTAAATATATCGGGATGGCCATCATTATTAATATCGGCAAGATCGGCTCCCATACTCGAAAAACTGGTTTGTGTCATGCAGGCCTCCAGTGCATCTGTAAATGTGCCGTTTCTGTTATTCAGGTACAGATAATCACGCTCATACGAATCGTTGGCCACATACACATCCGGATAACCGTCGTTATTTACATCGCCCACACTTACGCCCAATCCAAAACTTATGAGCGTGCCATGGATACCTGCCTCCTTTGTGACTTCTGTAAATTGCCCATGATCATTCCGGTATAAATGATCGCCGCCATCCTTTATAAAATCAGCAACCGGCCAATCTTTTGCCAGCATGTTGCGCCGGTTGGCATAACCCAAAGTATTAACCGGCATCGGGCTGTTGGCGATCAAAAAACAATCCAGGTCACCATCCATATCATAATCAAAAAAAGAAGCTTGTGTAGAATAGGCCGAAATATCAAGGCCATAATCTTTGGCCTTTTCAGTAAATGTGAGGTCGTGATTGTTGATGTATAATTGATTTGTACGGTGCCCGCTGGTCATATGGCCACTGTTGCAAACATATATATCCAGCCATCCATCGTGGTTAATATCAGCAAAAACCACCCCGGTACTCCACATACTATCCTGCCTGAAGCCTGCATTTTGGGTGATGTCCTCAAACTTAAAATCACCCTTATTCAGGTACATTTTGTTATCGCCCATGTTAGAGGTAAAAAATACATCCGCTAATCCATCATTATTGATATCGCCAATACCAACCCCGCCGCCATTATAAAAGTTTCTGAATAAAAAGCTGTTTTCGAGTTTACCATCCACCACCTTATTATTGAAGTCGATACCGGTATGCTGCATCAGCTCAAATAAGGGCTCTGCAGCTTTTTTTTGACATGAGAAAATCACGGTTAAAGAAAACAAGGCAAGTACGTATCTGAGCATTCTTAAAATAAATTATCCAAAGTATTTAAAGCGAAAGGTAAGACGGTAATAGTTGTATAAACAATTGTAAGATTGATAATCAAGGCAAAATGCGCCAATAATTATGTTAAAACTCCTGAGCTAAAGCATATCTTAAAAATAACAACCGCCAATAAATGTGGCACTGAGATTTACATTTAACTAATTAAAAAAGCACCGGCAACAAACATTATCAATACTAAATGAAAAGAAGAAGGCCGGAAAATATCCGGCCTTCTTCTCTATAACAAATTCAGCATAAATTAATAACCGGTATTCTGCTTCAGGTTTGGATTTGCTGCCAAAGCCTGGTTAGGAATTGGGTATAAAAGATACTTTGGATCGTCTGTTGGTTTGTACTGCCAGGGCTTATTAAACATTCCAAAACGGATAAGGTCGGTTCTCCTCACACTTTCCCAATACAGTTCGCGGCCTCTTTCCGCCAGCAATGTCTGTGGATCTTCCACATTGCTTGCGTTAGCCAAAACCATGCTTACCAAAGGAGCTGCACCGCGTGCTGTTCTTAATTGGTTTACCATCAGTAATGCACCCGGGGCATCGCCGGTTCTTTGTTTTGCTTCTGCAACCATTAACCAGGCGTCAGGATAGCGAAAGATCATGAGGTCGTTACCTGCAGGGCCACCGTAAAAAGCATAGTCAGGCGGATATTTCACCACCCGGATACCTGTCACTTCCAAATTATTACCAGTCTCAATCATATTGGCTGCAATATCTTTGGTATAGGCCAGCGGGTTGCCCTTTCTATCTTTAATGGCAACACCGTTTTCGTTGAATTGCTGGTTAACCAAAAAACCTGGCCTCAAACCCGAAATATTAGTTGCACTGCGGTAATACCTGCCGCCTAATCTCTTATCAAATATAGTATCTGCAGGACCGTAGGCAGTGGGTGTGGCAGTGGTGTTAAAACTATTGTAAAAATCGCCGATAGTTGTAAAACCATTCCATCCGGCGTTGGGATTTATGGGAGTATAGGAGTTGTAATGCAAGGTCATGTTCCAACGGGCTTGCGGGCCGCCGTTATTGGCAGCAACACCGCCTGTGTTCACATAAGTAAATATTCCTTCTTTTGTGGAATCATTTGCAGCATTGAAGTTGTCAAAATAATTAGGTGATAAGGTATATTTATTACTGGCAATTAATGCATTACCCAAAGTAATTACCTGCTGCATATCGGCGGCGGCAAAAGTGGGGGCAGCTCTGTTGAGGAAAGCGCCTTTATTCAGGTAAGCACGCATTAATAAAAAGTTGGCTGCATCCTGAGTAGCCACGTTACTAGGACTGGCGGGCAAAGCACTTTTAACCGCGTTTAATTCGCTAATGATAAAATCGATCGCCTCAGCGCCGGTTTTTACCACCGGAGCGTTCAAAAGGTTTTCGCCTGGTTCCCTAAAAGGATATTGACCATACAGGTCTAATAGATTATATAAAGCGAAGGCCCTTAAAAAACGAGCCTGGGCAGCTTGCGAAGCACTTGGTTTAAATAACAAAACGTTGGTGGCATCGAAATTCAATTTGTTCAATCCGTTGAATACCGATAATATCTGACCATGGTCGGCATTCCAGTTATGACTGTGAATTACACGCCAAACACCATTATCATCCCAGTCACCTCCACGTGTGGGCACCAAAGACTCATCGGTTGAATTTTCCTGCAATGAAAATAGCTGATCCTGGCTATGCAATAAACCGGTAAGGTCAGAATAAGCCGCAGCAATCAGGCCGGCAGTGCTGCCGGGAGTGGCAGATACTTCAGCGCTGGTAAGTGTGCTGTTTAATGATTCATTTAATTTGGTACATCCACTCAATATCGCGACTGTCAGCAACGGAATGGTATATTTTGATATCTTTCTAAAACGATTCATACAATGAAATTTAAATGATTTTTATAAGGAAAAGTTTACGCCGAATGAAATAACCCTTGGTGTAGGATACGGTACATATTCAATTGACCTGGATGGATAGGAGTTGCTGCTCTTATCAATGTTAACCTCGGGATCGAAACCAGTAAACTTAGTGATCACAAATAAGTTACTTGCACTTACAAAGGCACTTAAATTTTTTACAAAAGAACCCACGTTACCTGCGTTATAACGTAGTGTTGCATTCCTCATTTTCATATAATCACCTTTTTCAAGGAACCTTGTTGATGCTCCCACACCGCTACCTACACCTTCGCCGGAATTGAACGAAGCCAGGTCAATGTTTCTTCCCTGAGCGATACCGGCTATATTGGTAACAGCGGTGGCGGTATTGTTATAAATTAAAAATCCGAACGCACCACCCATATTGGCACTAAGGGTAAATTTATGGTAACGTACTGAAGTACTAAAACCAATCAATGTTTGCGGGTTAGGATTACCCGCAAATTGTGGATCTGCGCCAATCTTTTGGTTTCCAGTTCCGTCAAAACCCTGGAAAGGCTTTAAAAAATATTCATTAACCGGCTGGTTATTGGTAATAACCTGTGCCAATGTACCCGAAACACCCTGGCCGTTAATCTGGCCGGTTCGTACCAGATTATCTAAACCTGTGTTAGGATCTTTAAAGTTCTTAATATCATTTTTATTGTATGCCAGGTTAAAATTGGCATCCCAGCCAAAATTATCTTTTACAATGATATCATAACCTATAGCCAATTCAACACCAGAATTGATCAGGTTGGCATTCTTAAGGTTTACGAAAGATACCGAAGCAGGTGCAGGCTGAATGGCACTGGTCTGAAACAGGATGTCTGATGTGTTTTTCTTATAATAGTCAATCGAACCATATAAGCGACCACGCATTAATCCGAAGTCAATTCCGATGTTACTTGACCTCGAAGACTCCCATTTAAGATCGGGGTTACCATTTATTACCTGTGGAAAGGTTGTATAAGTAGTTAAGGCAAACTGCTCCTGCGATGAACCTGCAGGGAATTCCTGGTTACCGGTTAAACCATAAGAGGCCCTTATACCAAGATTAGAAAACAAATTGCTGCTTCTCATAAAGTCTTCGTTGCTTATCAGCCATTTACCGCTGACAGCAGGAAAATTACCATACCTGTTGTTTATACCAAATTTGCTGGATCCATCCCTTCTGATACTACCGGTTAAGAAGTATTTATCGTTGTAGTTGAAAGTTGCCCGGCCAAAATAAGATTGAATTTCAGCCGATGGATTTACAAAGGCTCCATAAGGATTCTGTGTCAAAGCATTTTGGAAAATACTTGTATAGGGGATATTAGTTCTTGTGGATTGGTTGAGATTGGTTTTAAAACCTGATGCACTTATACCTCCACCAGAGAATTCGGTCTTAAAATATTCATATCCAACCACCGAATTTAACGACAATCTATCTGTAAGATCGGTGTTGTAACTAAGTGTATGGGTGAAAGTTTGAGACAATAACCTTGCATCGCCCATAGCTGCATTTCCTAAACCAGACAGACCGGGAAAGCCTTGCAGCCAGCCTTCAATATTTAATTTGCGGGTACCTGTTCCATAATTGATACCGTATAAGAACTTGTATTGAATTTGTTTAGTGAAATCATAGGCCGCCGACATATTTGCTAAAAAAACACTGGTACTGCTTTTATCAGAATAGGCATCGTTAAATGCCAATGGATTACCCGAACCGTTGGTAGGAAAATTATACAACCCATTGGTTATGAGCGGCGCGGTAGGATTCCAGCTTAATGCTGATGATATGATATTACCTGTTGAACCTGCTGTATTGGAAACGGCAGTCAGTAACTCAGAATAGTTACCGGCGATCACGTTGAAATCAAGTGTAAGTTTACGATCCAAAAATTTGTAGGTACCTCCAATAGTAGTCAGGTATTTATCTAAACTGGTATTTTTAAGAAATCCTTCCAGTTTAGATCCCAGGAACGAAGCGCGGAATTTTCCCACTTCGTTGCCGCCGCTAAAAGCAAGCGAGTAATTTTGAGAAAAACCAGTCTGCGTAATGGCCTTTAATGCATCTGTATTACCACCTAAATCCAAAGATGCAGGCTGGTTATACTTTTTTAAAGCGGCCCTGTATTGATTGGCGTCTAATACGGCAAAACGTTTCATAAAACCTGCGTTCACACCAAAATTCACACCTACTTCAACTTTCATTGGACCAGATGAACCCTTTTTTGTAGTAATTACAATTACACCATTTGCACCCCTTGCTCCATAAATAGCCGCAGAAGCCGCATCTTTCAGCACTTCTATTTGGGCAATACTGTTTGGATCGATGTACAATAATGGGTTTGAACTGGGTGTGCTACCGAAGGCACTTCCCAAATTTGGACGGGCAGAACCACCATCTAACGGAACTCCATCAACCACAAATAACGGGCTGTTGTTTGAACGGATGGAAGAGTTACCCCTGATCTGTATTGTTGACGCAGCACCGGGCTGTCCGCTGGTGTTAGTCACTTCAAGACCAGCAACTTTATTTTGCAGTAACTGATCAGGGGCAGCGATCTGGCCCTGGTTAAAATCTTTCGCCTTAACCGAAGCCACGGCACCTGATAGGTCTTTTTTTGTAGAGGTACCATAACCAATAACCACTACCTCTGTCAGGTTTTGTGAAGAAGCGCGCATCGCAATAAGATAATTGCCCGCAGCAATTGATACGGATTGGTCGTTAAAACCAACATAGGTAACTTTCAAAGTACGTGCATCCAGCGGCGCATTGATGGTGAAACTTCCATCTGCACCGCTTTTGGCGCTTATGGGTGAGCCAACCACTGAAATGGTCGCGTCAACCAACGGCGTTCCGTCTTTAATGTCAGTTACTGTTCCTTTGATTGTTCTTGTTTGCGCAAAGGTGAGGGTTGGTGCAGCAAACAGCATAAGGCATAGCCAGAGTTTGTAGATTCGCATAGCAAGTTTGTTAATTTTATAAGGTTTGATAGTACTTTAAACTACGTTAAAATCAATTTTGCCCTCTATATCTCAAGACAAAAAGCAATTAAAAACATAGTCTAAGGTGTAAAGTAAACACATTAGTGACAATTTGTAAAAAGATTTCGCTGCTTTTAAAATGAAAAATTACACATTAATTTTTTTATTAAGTGTTATTTATCAGCAATTCATATTCTCCAATTTGCCACTTACTTCTATGCAAACCTGGTAACTAATATTAAATTTTTTATAAATTCTATAACATTATTTTGTTAAAGTGGTTGTTCTAATTTGAATTATTATTTTAGCCAATATTTCGCGGTTGTAGATTATTTGTTAGACATATCTTCTTTTAGTTATATAAAATAGAGGATGAGAATTTTGGAATATAACTATTAATCCTTTCGGTATTTTCTAAAAGGGTATACAGGGTTGCTTATTTATTTTAATTATTTCTGCAGCAATACTTATCGCAATTTCTTCGGGCGTTTGGCTTTCGATTTGAAGGCCGGCCGGGGCCGATAAGAACGCCAGCCATTTTTCATCCCACCCATCCGCGCGATAATCCGCCATCATTTTTTCAATTTTCCTTTTGCTTCCCAACACGCCAAAATACCGGAAAGTTTTTTTTCTTAAAGACCGAATTGCAATATCATCGGTTCGGTAGCCGACAGTCATTATTATTAAAAAGCAATTGCTGCCGCCGGCTATCTCTTGCTCAAGTACAGCATAATCATCCACAATCACCTTTTTATCTGTAAACTCATTCTTTATTAATGTGTGCAAATTCTGCCGTTCTTCGTATAAAGTAATATGAAAATTTAGCGTCCGCATTAGCCTCGATAAAGCCAAAGCGCAATGCCCCCCGCCCACTATAATCAGTTGTTTGGGTGTTTCAAACTTTTCGATGTATTTCCAGTCGGTTAGAGCGTTTACGATCAGCCCATCCAATTCTTCTTCCAGCTGCTCTCTATACAATAACCCTTTGGGCGAAATCTGGAGATATCCATTACCCTGGTTGGTTATTGTGTCGATAATCTTTTCGATGGCCGGTTTGTCGTTTAAAGTAACCGGTACCAATACGTTCGTCTGTTCGCCCGAACAGATCATGCCGCTTTGGTTTGCATTGGCCTCTTTATTATGTACCTGCGGATGAAGGGAGCACTCCGCTACGCCATCCAATAACCTGGACTTTGCCAGTTCAATAAACTTATGTTCCATCATTCCGCCGCCAATGGATCCCTCGACCTGGCCGTTCATTTTTACGCCCATTAAAAAACCGCGGCGGCCAGGACTGCTTCCTTTACTATCCACCACATATAATAACATAACTGGTACCTGTTCTAAAAGGCAGTTAAGGACAAACTTCCATATTTCCGCTTGTTTCCGCATCAATCTGTTTTCAAATAAGATTTGCTGATTGTATCGTATAATTTCAAATAGTCGTATGAATTACTATTCATATCAAATATAGGTTCTCATATGCTTAACGGCTCCCCAAATGCAAGTTCCTTTGGCATGGGGCAGTTCCAAAGGCAATCTTGTTCGGGAAAGCAATCCCCACTACTATGTTCCTGGAACGAAATCCTCCTACATATTTTGTAGCCTACCTAATTTTCGTGGGACTTTGGCGACCCGGGCGACAAAGTCGCCAAGGTAACACATGTCGCACATGCCTTTATCTAAACTGCTAAATTCAGGGATTGCTTCGGATGGGCCTGCACTGACGAGGGTTATTAGTCATAATATTACCCATTACTAAGTTTAGAAGGTCCTGTTTATTAAACCTTATAATGAAATTTAAGTAACTATTTCTTTTAAAAAATTATTTGCCTTTTCTCAATTGAACGTACTCTACCTCTATACCGGCAGGCTTTTTCAATTCATCGGACGACAAATCTAACCCGATAGAAATGGTTATTTTTTGCATGTCGTCCATCTCAAATGCTGCTGTACCCGCACCTTTAAAATATAAAGGCATAAAACCAGGATAAGGGCGTGGTAATAGTAAAACTGAATCGCTCTTCATAGCGCTGAGCGGCACTTCAATATCCTGTAACGTATTACTTAGCGGAACCGTAACCGACCACGACATGGCATCGGCATTTGTCAATGTAATGGTTGCATTTACAGTCTGCATTTGCAAGGTCCTGGCCCGGATTACCAATTTGTCGAAATTTTCGCCCTTCCTTCCTTTCAACTTGTCTGCGAAGAAGTATTGAAATGCCATAACATGATCGGCGGATAGTTCTTTGGCATTTAACCGGAGTAATAACCTTTTCGGCTCGCTTGCGGTTACATAGCTGGTTTCAAAACCTCTTCTGAATGTCGGAAAAGTAAAAATATCATGATCGGTGGTGGCATCAAAAATTTCAGCCACACTGTCTTCGCCAGCAACCATCACCTTCCAGGTTTCAACATCTGTAAAATCCCAGGCAAAAGGATTGCCTTGATAATTACCAGGAAACACCGCGTATTTCCCATTTGCTTTTTGAATGATGATTCTGTAATCTAAACGGCCTGGCATTGCTAATTCGGCCGGCACCTCGGTCGAATATTTATATCCTTCCTTTGGCATCATCGTCAAGGTTTTTGCCTGGCCAAAACCACCGCCAAAACGGTTTACCTGAACGGTGATAATATCATCGGGGTTTACTCCTACCATTGTTGCATTGATCAAAAATGGTCTACCCGACGATACTTCGCTCAACGGATCATGTTTTACAAATGGTTCTTTTGAAAACGGTTCGGGTGCCACAAATTCGTTCAAAGCAAGAGGATGGATCTTTGCCGCATCAACGGAAGCGTTAACGAACCCCGCCATTGTTATTAGATAGGCTCCCGGCCTTATTAAAAATTGTGTTCCTGTTACAGAGGCTTTAAACGAATTATTTTCATTGACAGCTTTTACCGAAAAATTTTCTCCTAACGACGGCAACTGAATGCTTATAGGCTGGGTTCGCCATTCAATTCTGGTAACCTCTTTTTTGGGCGAAGCCTTTTCAAAAGGATCCCGAATGAATATGGCATCGGGCATTACTTCCAGCCGCCAAACTCCATCCCCCGCTTTATCCATAAAATAGGCGCCTGTTCCATTGTATTGGATGACGGGCGAACTGCCCACCCCGGCAATATGTTCCAGCTTTTCAACCGTTACTGGTTTTGAAACGGTGGTGCCGGAGTAATAAAACGCTTGCGGGCTGTTCATTTCGCTTAGGCTGTTTTTATAGCTGACACGAAAATCCGCAAAGGCACTATCTGCTGGATAAACCCCATAACTTTTTAATCGTGGCACCGAATGAAACACCCTGGAAGCGATGAGCAAACTGATGGCCTTTGAAGGCGAATAAGCCAGATTATTATAATGGGTTTGATATTCGCTATTGGCATAGGCCAGCGCCATAGGATCGTAGGCAAACTGTGTAGCCCACTGAAAGCCGGCGCTTCTGAAACTGCGTGCCATAGCGGGGTACATGTACGATTGCAATATATCCGCCGCATCATATTCGTAAACCATTTTTGACTTGGTACGATAAGCGGGTATTGTATCAAACGGAATTGCATATACATCAACATTCGGTAGAAAATTCCCCTTTACTTCGTGATTGGCTACCAGGCCACTCGGGTACCATTGAAAGCTTACGCCATCCACATTGGCCGTGGCTACAGCATCGGCATAGTAGGGGTTCTGGCTGATGTTGTAATACAGCGGTTTGGTAAAACCAGTACTCCTGACAGCCGCCGCCAAACGATTAACATAATCCGTTACACCACTCTTTGGCCCGCTGTGGCTGGGTTCATTGTTCAATTCTACCGCAATTACATCCGGATCGCTAACATAGGTAAGTTTTGTATAAGGGTTGATGTGCTTAAAGAATTGGCGCAAATAATTTTCCTGGGCCGCAATGGCTGTATCGTTTGTAGTGGAACGCCCCTTTCCAAACTTTCTTGCAAAGCCGGGGGTATTTTCATCGCGTTCGGGGTAGCCGTTTCCCCAAAAGGCTATGGGCGTTATGATGGATTTTATATTTCGCTTTCTTAATTCAGCCAATAAAAAATCAAACAACTCCAGATGTTCATTCGCGATAAGGTTTCCTGCTGTATCGGTAATTTCAGTATCCCACACATGCACCCTGAACGCATCCAGTCCAAGCCTTGCCATATGATATACATCCTGCTGAATGGCTTTTTTAAGATCAACTTTCAATGCCTTATGGGCTCGAAAGGCGTAGGCAAAAGGCGTGGTATAGTTTACGCCGAAAAATGCAGCTTCCGCATTGCCTTTTGTATATCGCAAAATACCTTGCTTGTCAACATACACCAGGTTATCTGATTTGCTTCTGCCCTGGCTAAATGATGGCTTTGTTAAAAACAAAGAAAAAACAACCAGGCACGATAGCCGTAATATTTTCATAATGGTTAAAAGATTAATAGCTACGGGCATATTTGAATCCCTGTTAAGAAATGCGATAGTAGAAGTTTTTCCATTAAAAATGTAATAGTTTTTTATCAGGTTTCATACCTAGCTTTTTTGCGGGATGAAAAAATAAAATTTAAAATGAATTCAATTGCAGGTTGGATATAGTAGCTGCCGAAAGAAAATCAAACATGTTGCTACTAAATGCTACTTTCTTCGGATATTTTCTCCTCTTGTTGCACCTTATTTTGCCGCAGAGGATACAACGCCATCAAAACCTTTTCGGGCGTCATGGGTGCGGAAAAACCTGGATTTGCAGCCGGATTGAAAGCTTTGATAGCGTTACGTATAGCGAAGAAAGCCCCCAGGCCATACATAAGCGGCGGCTCTCCAACTGCCTTCGATCTAAAGATGGCAAGGCTTTCGGTATTGGTTTGCAAAAAATCGATGTCAATCGTTTTGGGAACAGAATATATATCCGGCACTTTATAAGTTGATAATGCATTGGACCGTAATCTGCCATCTTCATCATAAATAATCTCTTCCATGGTCATCCAGCCAATACCCTGCACAAGCCCGCCTTCAATCTGTCCTATATCGATGATTGGGTTCATAGGGGCACCAAAATCATGTACCAGTTTTACAGCGTCGAACTCGTAAATGCCCCGCAGGCAATCTACCGTAACGATTGTAATAGCCGTTCCATACACATGGTAAGCAAATGGATGTCCCTTTTCAACAGTGGGATCGAAATTGATGACCGGCGTGGCGTAATGGGCATGCTCGCTTAGATTAATTCTTTTGATGTAGGCAGTCAGCACCAATTGCTCCCAGGTAATATCCGTCTGCTTTCCATCATACCAGACAAAATCATTTTTCAAGGTGATGAGATCTGCAGGCACGCCCTGCAGGAGTTCTGAAGCTACCGGCTTCAACCTTTCAACGATGGCCTCGCAGGCCATTTGCACAGCCCTGCCATTGAGGTCGGCAGTTGCACTGGCGGCACTGGGGCTTGTATTGGCTATGCGAAATGTATTGGTACTATGCAGTTTTACTTTGGCCGGATTAATGGACAGCACCGTACTGGCTACCTGCAGCATTTTGGTATTAACACCCTGCCCCATTTCAACCGCCCCGGTACTTACGCCCACACTGCCATCCGTATATACATGCACCAGTGCGCGGGCCTGGTTCATTAACGTTTTGGTAAACGAAATACCAAAACAAACCGGCTGAAACGACAAGCCTTTTTTATAGATGGTATTCTCCGCGTTAAAGGTATCCACCGCTTTTAGGATGCTACTAATATCATAGCGTTCTTCGGCCCTGTTCCAGCATTCCGCCGCTTCACTTTCCGCTTTTTGACCATATGGAAATTCATCGCCTGTTTGCAATAGATTCCGCTTTTGTATTTCCCAGGCAGGCAGGCGAATTTTTTCGGCCGCCTTAGCTATGGCCGCTTCAATCACAAACATTCCCTGCGGGCCGCCAAATCCGCGAAAGGCCGTATTGGGTGGCAGATTGGTTCGACAACTATAAGCAGTAGCCGTTACATTGGGAACAAAATAG
>JBBRCW010000152.1:0-15917 GCA_038204535.1 Chitinophagales bacterium
CCAACTGAGCTACAGAATCAAAATAATATAAAGAACAAACTCAGAACCCAGCACCCTCCCGATAAAATCGGGATGCTCTACCAACTGAGCTACAGAATCAAAATAATATAAAGAACAAACTCAGCACCCAGCACCCTCCCGATAAAATCGGGATGCTCTACCAACTGAGCTACAGAATCGATTTTTATTAACTATTAATCCGTTTGAACCAACCCCTTTTCTGTTTTGGGAGTGCAAAAATACAGGTAGAAAGTATTGCAGCCAAATATTTGAAAAATAAAATTTAAAAATCTTTCACTTTGTTATTCATACTTATATGTGAGTCAAGTCTTTTACTTTTGCCCAACAAAAATTTTGTATGTCAGATTTTACCAATAAAGTGGTGGTGATTACGGGTGGAACGGAAGGTATCGGAAAAGCTTTGGTGGATATTTTCTTACAGCAAGGGGCCAAGGTTGCTACCTGTGGCCGCAATCACGATAAATTGTATCAGTTGCAACGTCTTTACATAAACAAGCCGCTTCATGCGGTATCGGCTGATGTGAGTAAGGAATCGGATTGCAAAAATTTTATCAATTCCGTTATAAGTACTTATGGCACTATCGATATCCTAATAAACAATGCCGGCCTGTCTATGCGTGCCTTATTTAGAGAAGTCGATTTAAATACTATTCGCACACTCATGGACGTAAATTTCTGGGGAGCCGTTTATTGCACCAGGTTTGCTATTAACGAGATCATAAAAAACAAAGGCACCGTGGCAGGAATATCGTCTGTGGCGGGTTTTAGGGGATTGCCGGGCCGAACAGGTTATAGCGCCAGCAAGTTTGCATTAACCGGCTTTCTGGAAGCGCTGCGTACAGAAGTTATGAACGACGGCGTAAATGTAATGTGGGTTTGTCCGGGATTTACCAGTTCAAATATCAGGAACGCAGCTTTAAATAAAAACGCCCAGCCGCAGGGAGAAAGCCCGATGAACGAAGAGAAAATGATGACCTCCGAAGAGTGCGCTGTACACATTATGACGGCTATCAAAAAACGGAAACGAACACTGGTGCTAACTTCAATTGGCCACAGCACGTTATTTATGAGCAAATACCTTCCCTCATTGGCAGATAAACTGATCAGGAAATTTTATTTTAAGGATGACGAATTGGTTAAATAACACTGCGGACACTATAGAATAAATTCAAAAAATGGTTATGTTTTTGCAGAATATTGGCACAGTTATTACTACCTGATGGAAATTCTTACAATAAAATTGAAACCTTTACTTTAGTATTAATGCAACGGTTATCACTATACTGCTCATCAATCTGTGTAGAATTATAAGTTTCGGGCTAATTAGAAAATATAAATTTAAATTCGTCGGCCTGGCTCAAGACTGTTTTGAATATTACTTATGGCTATTATTACATTGACAACTGATTTTGGATTACAGGATTACCTGGTTGCTGCTGTAAAGGGCCAATTATATTGTTTACAGCAGGATGTTAGAATAGTCGATATATCTCACCAACTGTCTTCTTTTAATTACCCGCAGGCTGCTTACTTCTGCGATAGCGCCTTTATTCATTTTCCAGACAATACCATACATATCGTGCTGGTAAATATGTTTGATGAAAAGCCGGCTCGTATGTTATTAGCCCGGCACAACAATCAATTTATAGCCTGTGCCGATAATGGCCTGCTTTCTATGATCGTTGACGGCACACCGCAGCATGTGGTTGGGTTGCCATTGCCAGCTAACGAAATGCCGACCGCGCTGGTTTGCACCAGGGTAATCGTAAACGCGGTCAATAAAATTATAGAAGGAGAAAGTTTTTCCCGTATAGGTGAAACGGACATTAAAATAAACGAAAAGCTGCGATTAAAATATGTAAACAGCCCTACCACTATGGAAGGGCAAATACTGTATATCGACAACTTTGAGAATGTAATTGTAAATATCACCAGTCAAGATTTTGAACGTGAAAGACAAGGCCGGCGGTTTAAAATAGTTTTTAAAAGAGATGAGGTGATCGAGACCATCAGCGAAACTTACGCCAGTGTGCCCCAGGGGGAGAAGGTGGCTTTCTTTAACTCGGCCGGATATCTTGAGATCGCCATTAATAAAGGCAATGCTGCAGGCCTTTTTGGGCTGCAGGGTTTTAGCGATGCCATGCAAAAGCAAAGCATTGCCCTTCAAAACAAATGGTTTTATCAAACGGTAAAAATATTTTTTCAATAATGCTGATACGTGTTGTAAAAATGACCTTTAAAGTAGAGGCAATTCCCTCGTTTTTACGCCTGTTTAATAAACGAAAAAAAGAGATCAGGGCCTTTGCCGGCTGCTGTCATTTAGAACTTTGGCAAGACCGCTTGCACACGAATGTTTATTTTACCTATAGCCAATGGCAAAACGCTGAAGCACTCGATCAATACCGCTCCTCCCCTTTTTTCAACGAGACCTGGCAGCAAACCAAACTATTATTTTCGGCCCGGCCCGAGGCATGGTCCGTTTACCAGGTATCTGTATTGACCAAGCCAGTATCTTTACGGTCAACAAAAATTTAATGAAATATTTATTAAGGGCTTTCCAAATAATATATGCGGTTTATGCCTTAGTGCTTTTTGTGATCATAATGCTGCTGGTATTACCATTTGTAGTGTTTGGATCATTATTAGGCGAAATAAGAGGCGGTAATTTCATTTACAAGGTTTGTGGAATTTGGGGATATATGTGGTATCCCTTAACCGGTTTCTGGTCTAAGAATATTTACGAGGTACCGCATAACAAGGCTGGCAAATATATATTTGTAGCCAATCATATTTCGTTTATGGATATACCGCCGGTGGTCATGTCTATTAAACAACCCATAAGGGTTTTAGGAAAGTACGAAATGGTCAACTATCCCGTTTTCGGTTATATTTATAAACGTGCTGTAATATTGGTTGACCGGCGCGATGCGGAAAGGCGGGCCCGGAGTGTACGCCATTTAAAAGAGGTGCTCGCCAAACATATTTCTATCCTTATTTTTCCCGAAGGAACATTTAACACTACCGGAAAACCATTGAAAGACTTTTACGATGGCGCCTTTCGTATAGCAATTGAAACCCAAACACCTATTAAGCCCCTGCTGTTTATAGATACTGTAGATCGTTTGCATTATAGCTCTATTTTTAGATTGACCCCCGGTCCTAACAGAGTGGTCTATTTAAAAGAAATTTCGGTGGATGGATTGAATTTAAATGACGTGACCGCCTTAAAAAAGCAGGTTCATGCTGTAATGGAAAATGGTTTGAGAAGATATAGAAAATACAAGGATAGCCAACCTGCAGAAATCGACAAGGCTTCCGCTTCACTAATTTAAGTGATTGAATTCATTTATGACGAGCCGTCTTGCTAAGTTAATTTCAGCAACTACTGTATCTCGCCTGATGTTTTTCTGGAGATTCTGAAACTGTTGCCAATGACACATTTGCAGACAATTTGATTAACGGGTCTTTATGCAAAAAAAGGCTTTGGGATAACAGTTGAGGATTTTGGCGCTATTGTACAGACTTGTAAAGTTTCCCATTCTTTTTAAGGAGGGGACGGATTTTATGCGCAGCATAAAATCAGGGGTGGTTATACTCCGCTTTAATTTTTTCTAACAACCAGACGATATCTTCAAACACCCGCTTGTTTTCGAAGCGTAGCATTATTATTTCTATACTTTTTAAACAATTTTCTTTAATACGATCTTTCACAATGCCTGGTTACTAAAAATGATCTTTACCATCAAACTCGTTCAGCATTTTTTGGCGATGGGCAATAGAAGTCAGCTATAAAATTTCTAAGGCTATGTTGGCTACGAAATCTGTTGCTTTGCAGTTGGCTCTTTTGAAGATTTGTTCCGAGATTGGCCTCTGATGGTGCTGTGGTTAAGGAGCTGCTCGCAGAGGAGATTTTAATTCGGGTCTGTTGCTAAAGCCGACATTTTTCACATGCTGCGGTTTTACCACCCCTGAACGTTTTTATAACGAGTTATAAAAACATTCTGTCCCCTCCTTGAAAAAAGAGGGGAAACTTTTGCAGGCAGGTTTACAGGCTGGTTAAAGTTTTATTTTGGGGCAATGGACGCTTCGAAATTTGAAACTTTCCGCTTTGACATTTTCAAAGAATGTTTTTGGGAACCAAAACTTAATCAACCAGAATGACCTATGGGGCCAACTTGCAAATCTAACGTGAAGTTTTAACGGCCCTAAATTCTCTGGCCAGCATAATGACAATTCCTTATTTTTTTGGTCATCATTATTCGTTACCTCTTCTCTTGCTATTCATTAAATTGCAGATATTTTATCTGAAATAACCTATACCATAAGTGATGGCCACTGAAAACGAAAGCGAGGAAAAGATCCGCACACTAACAGAAGGCGTTCTTGAGTTTTCGCCCGGCGAAAAGAAGCTCTATGCAGAGGTGATCATTCCGCTGGCACTTCCTAAAAATTATACATGGGCTGTTCCGGCCGAATTACAAAAAAACCTGCATGCCGGTTCAAGGGTTGAGGTGGAATTAAAAAAGAAGCGGTATTCGGGCATCATCAAAACGCTTCATCAAAATGTTCCTCCATCGTTTACGCCAAAAGACATCATTAATGTGCTGGATGCCGATCCAATGATCTACCCGCATCAGCTGGCATTGTGGAGCTGGATGGCTGAATATTATATGTGCAGCGAGGGCGAAGTAATGCAGGCTGCCCTTCCCTCCCATTTAAAATTATCCAGCGAAAGTATTCTCTCATTTAATGAAGAATATGGCGATGACTTTACCGACCTGGGCGATGAAGAATATCTGGTAGCCGAAGCATTGCTGATAAAAAAGGAATTGAAATTAAGCGAGGTGCAGCAGGTTCTTGATGCTACCCATGTGTACCCGATCATTAAGAAACTTGTTGAGAAAAAGGTATGTATAGTCTGGGAAGCGCTGAACGAAAAATACAGGGCCAAAATGGAGACCTACATCAGCCTGTCGCCCGAATATCATAATGAAGAAAACCTGTCTAAACTACTAAATGAGTGGTCAAAAAATAAGGCGCCCAAACAACTGGAACTGCTTTTGGCCTACCTGCATTTAATAAAGACAGAAGGAATCGTTACCCAATCGGCGCTGTTAAAAAAAGCGGGTGCATCGGCCGCCCAATTGAAAGGACTGGCCGAAAAAGGAATTGTCAGGCTTGAAAAAAGATCCGTAGATCGTTTACCCTCGTTGCCCAAAGATGTGATGATTGATTTTGAATTATCGGCAGCACAGTTAACGGCAGCCGACGATGTGCTTCAGGTGCTAAACGAAAAGCAGGTGTGCCTGCTAAAAGGCGTTACCAGCAGCGGCAAAACACAGATATATATCAAACTAATTGAACAATGTATAAAGACGGGTAAACAGGTTTTGTATATGCTGCCCGAAATAGCGCTGACGGCACAAATTATCCGCCGGTTACAAAAACACTTTGGCGGATACATTGCTATTTACCATTCAAAATTCAACGCCAATGAACGGGTGGAAATCTGGAACAAGATAAAGTCTGGCGAAACCAAGGTAGTGTTAGGCGCACGGTCGTCGCTTTTTCTTCCCTTTAAATCGCTGGGATTGATTATAGCCGACGAAGAACATGATGCTTCGTACAAACAGCATGAACCCGCGCCACGTTACCACGCCCGTGATGCCGCCATATACTATGCCGGTATCTGCAAAGCCAATGTATTATTGGGCAGTGCCACACCATCACTTGAAAGTTACTTTAATGCAAAGCAAGGCAAATACGGGCTGGTAAACCTGACCGAACGTTTTGGCAATGTGCAAATGCCATTAATTGAACTGGTGGATGTAAAGCGCATTATTACAAAAGACAAATCAAAAGTGATTATTTCGCCGCAACTGGAGCAGGCAATTACTGAAGCGCTCGGAAAACAAAAACAGGTAATTCTTTTCCAGAACCGCCGGGGTTATTCTCCTTACCAGATCTGCGCTACCTGCGGATGGATTCCCCATTGCAAACAATGTGATGTAACGCTTACTTTTCATAAAGCAAAAAACAAATTGCAATGCCACTATTGCGGTACATCGTACCCGGTGGTACTTACGTGCGCAGCTTGCGGCAGCCATAATTTTGCCCAGCGAAATTTCGGCACCGAACGAATAGAGGAAGTACTGACAGAAACTTTTGCCAATGCCAAAGTGGCTCGTATGGATTATGATAGCGTAAAGGGTAAAAACGATCATGATGCCCTGATTAAGCTATTTGAACAAAAAAGAATAGATATTTTAGCGGGTACACAAATGGTGGTGAAGGGGTTGGATTTTGAACATGTTGATCTTGTAGGAATAGTAGATGCGGACGGCATTTTAAACTTCACCGATTTTAGGGTGAACGAAAGGGCTTACCAGTTAATGGAACAGGTTAGCGGCAGGGCCGGGCGACGAGATGAACAGGGAAAAGTGCTGATACAGGTAAGCAATATCCATCACCCCGTTTTGCAGTTTGTTCAGCAGCACAGCTATGAAAATTTGTACGATTTCGAAATAGAGAACCGAAAGACATTCTTCTATCCCCCCTTCTCCCGGATTATTCAGTTAACCTTTAAGCACAAAGAAAAACACCTGGCAGAGGAGGCGGCCAATATTATGAGCCAGTTATTAATGCCCCGATATGCCGATTATTTAAGCGGGCCAGCCGAACCCGTGGTCAACAGGGTGCGCAATCAATACCTGATGGAACTTTTACTAAAACTTCCAAAAGATGCCACCTTAATTCACCAATGCAAAAAGGACGTATTGCATTATGCAGCCACCATACAATCCAATAAGCTGTACAGAAGTGTAAACATTATTCCGGATGTGGATAAGATATGATTTACAAAAAACTTCCCTTTAAATTTCAGGCACAACGAATTGCCCAAAATTAACCACAAAGAACAGCCGAAGACAAGCCACAAAGAAGAAGGAAGATCTCTCTTAGTGTCCTCAATTTAACACGCTTGTATTTTAGTGAAGCAACCCACCGAATGAAGTGGCGTAAAAGAAATCTTGGCGTTTTTTAGCGCTTTCGTGTCTTCGTGGCAATTCTATCTTCGTCTAAAAATCTTAGCGTTTCTTACCGTCTTTGCGCCTTCGCGGCAGTTTTCTCTTTATCTGTGTAGCTGCCCCGTTCGAATGGAGTAGGATTTAAAAAATCTTAGCGTTTCTTACCGTCTTTGCGCCTTCGCGGCAATTTTCTCTTTGAATTCCCTTTTTAGAAAAAGACGATACAAAAACCTGCCCACCAAAGTTTTTATATATTCGCGCCTTATGAAAAAAATAATTCAGGTAATATCCTTCTCAATATTGATAAGTTTATTCAGTTTTTGCAGCGGTAATCAGGGCGGCAATGACCAATCTTCAGATACAACAAAAACTTCTCAGGCGGCAGTAACCGATTCCGTAGAGGAGCAGGCAGGCAATTCTTTGTTATCGATGCAGCCGGTGGATGAAGCGGCATATGACAGAATTAGTTTGGATCTTGCCAATGGCGATACCTCCGGCAAATGGCCGGTCAAAGCGCCCTACCCTTCTGCCGGAGCCATTTTGCCGTTTCATCGGATAGTTGCCTATTATGGTAATTTATATTCTACCAGGATGGGCGCGTTAGGAGAATATCCAAAAGATGAAATGATACGCAGGTTAAAGGGAGAGGTAACCAACTGGCAGGCCGCCGACCCAGACATGCCTACCATCGCCGCGTTGCATTATGTGGCCGTCACTGCCCAGGGTGCACCAGGCAAAGATGGAAAATTCAGGGCACGCATGCCTTTTAGCCAGATTGATACTATTGTTAAATGGTCGGAAGAAATTAACGGATTGGCATTTGTGGACGTACAGGTTGGATTGAGCACCCTTCAATCTGAAATTCCACAGCTCGAAAAATATTTAAGCATGCCCAATGTACACCTGGGTATAGATCCTGAATTTGCCATGCTGGGCAAAGGCGGCAGAAGACCCGGCAGCGTTATTGGCACCTACAATGCCGATGATATAAATTATGTAGTTGACTATCTTGCCAGCCTGGTTAAGAAAAACAACATTCCGCCTAAAATATTGGTGATACATCGGTTTACCAACCCCATGGTCAGAGAGTTTCAAAGAATAAAGCGCGTTCCGCAGGTGCAAATAGTAATGGATATGGATGGCTGGGGCGATAAGATACTAAAACGCTCCAGCTATCTGCTGTACGCAAAAAGAGATCCCGTTCAGTTTACCGGCTTTAAAATTTTCTATAAGAACGATACTAAAACAGGCGCAGATCAGCTATACACGCCGAAGGAACTTTTGCAGTTTCAACCCAAGCCGATTTATATTCAGTATCAATAAGCAATAAGGGATTAATTTATTACAAAGCCGGGGTACCGCCTATGAGCGGTGCTTTGGCTTTGATTAAAAGCCAGGTTTCCCGGCTATACAATGCATATCGGCAATCGAAAATTATATACATGATATTTGGGACCGGCCAGCAAATATCCACGTCTAATCTGCCTCCTTTTTAGCAGCGGATGGAGCCCTGTATTCGCTGATCTCAAACAAATGCCCATCGGGATCGTGAAAAAAACAGCGGGTCTCGTTGCCTCTTACCACAGGCGAAGAAATAAACGGATCTCCCCTTGCTTTCAATATTTTAAAAAATTACTCACAGTTATTTACCCTCATGGTGAGAGAGTGACTAACCCGGTTTTTATCAGCAGGGGTGTTAAACCAGGTCCCGGGTTTGTCGGTGGTAGGGCCGCCGGGCAAAACCAGCAATAGCCAAGATCCTAAAAACTGCAGCACCACGGAATCTCCTCCATATTCGCGATACTACGTAGCGCCGGGAACATCTACATAAAAGTCTTTTGCTTGCTGAATATCCGACACTAACAGAATGTTGGTAATGGCTGACTGATGGAAAGGATTGGCTAGTTCGTTGCCCATAATTTTGGTTTAACTGGCGGTGATGTGATGCTGTTTATTGACGATTTGTAAAAATAATTTCGCCCCAATACAATAGAGTTGTTGCGGCTAATTGTTTTTCCGTCAAGCCAACTTGCACAAAACCCAATGCTAAACCGAACCGGCGAGACGGAATCTTTTCGCAACTTACTTCGTCTGCTCCACTTAATGTCTTGGCAGTTCGTGCTTTTACTTTGAAGTTGCAAGAGGCTTCTTTTTCGAAAATATTCTTCTGCTTTTCTGTTTAGCCATTTTCGCTTCGTATTCACGGATATGCTTACTAATTTTTTCCTTTTCTTCTTTTGTCAAAGGTCTTGGATCAACATATAAATCAACGTCTAAAGGTTCTCTAATAAGTCCCATAGTCTAAGTTTTAAAGTATTTTTCAATGATTGTTTTAGCCGGAAGCGTATCAGTTATCATCAGTTGTCCACCGAAATGATACGCCCCTAAAGTTTTTATATAGTGGTCAATGAGTTTTGTTTTTGAATGAAAAGAAACAAAGCCGTCTAAACCTTTTTGAAAAGCAAGACGACAAGCATATGCAACAAATTTACAGGAACACCTATGTAAACTTAGGTTCTGCCTTTATTGAATGGCGAACTTTCAATCAAATGCATGGATCAACATCAACGCTCAAACTTACTAATCCCTGAATAACATTTGGATTGCCTTGAATTGTCAGTTTGTAAACCACTCTTTCAGGAGCATCAAGTTCGCTTTTCCAATTAAAGAGCCATCCATTTTTATTATCACTTGCTTTTGATTTGCCTTGACTAAATGGGAGATGTCTGTCGGAAAACTGTCGCCTGTAGCAACATTCTCAATGGAACGAGTTAGGCTGTCAATCTCAATATCAAGATAATTTACCTTAGTTCTTTTCACCACCAAAAGTTACGAAAAGTAGTGCTGTTTCCCATGTCAGCTTTCAAGTTAGGGCTGTCGCTATAGTACGACCGCAAACGAAAAGCTATTCGTAGCATGCGTGCGCGATCTTGAAGTTAACAACTATGAGCCGGATTTATAAACTCCATTGAGCGGTACCGATACTGAGAGCGATTTTGAGCAGATTGTTTTTTGGACCGGTCATGCTCTTGCAAATACATTAATTGAGCATTTGCCCTTCTAACCGTCGACAGTTCGGCTGTTGAGTAAATATTTGGTTATTGAGCGTTTTTAATATAATTAGGCGATTCGCATTCTTGCCAATACTCCACAATTTTCACGAGAATGCTTTTTAATTTGTCGTAATTATTTGGCTTTACAAAAAACCCTTGTATTGACCTTGAATAAGCATCAATTACATGTTTCTGTTCGGCATTTGTAGAAAAGAAAAGATAAGGAATGGATTTTAATCTCAAATCTTCATTATTGTGAATTTTTTCTCGCAGTTCCATCCCGTTTAGTTTGGGCATATTTATGTCGGAAAGGACAAGGAACGGCTCAATATCTGTTATGGTCAAATATTCCAATGCCAGAACACTGTCCCCAAAGAAAATAAGTTTATTTTTATAATTGAGTTCGTTGAAGATTTCAGCCAAAATCTCCTGGTCGTCCACGTCATCTTCAATTATTACAATTGGACCGCTTTTGTTCATGGTTCAAATTTAGGCTTTGTTAGTCATGTGTGTCTTAAAAGTTGATCTACTTGCCTTACCCTGAAATAAGGTGACGCACAACGGTCAGGTATTCGTGGCAGGCGGGGTTTTATATCTCATTGATTGTTGGTCGGCGACCAACAATGGCAAGCTTTCAAGTTAGGTCTGTCGCTATAATACGACCGCAAACGGAAAGCAATTCGTAGCATGCGTAGATTTTTAACTTCCTGCTCGGTGTAGTTGCTGGTTTTTAATTAAGTTGGATGATAGTTGTAAAGCTGGTTTATATTCTTCAAGCCCCGAACCGCAAGACAATAGAATTAATTAGGCTAATTGTTTTTCCGTCAAGCCCCATGCAGCAATACTTTTGTGTGCAGTTTACCTCATCATGGAAAGCCAGGTATGCGTTTTCTTGTTCTAATTTTTCCTGCAACTTTCAATAGCTGTCCTGTTTTATCTTTTGTTTCAGCCGCTGCTGGTTTTTGTTTTGGTTATGAAGTTAATGACTAAAAGCCTAATATATAAACCTGAAAGGCAGTACCATAATTAATAGCGATTTGCACCAGATTGCTCATTGGACCAGCCCTGCTCATTGATTGTTGGTCGGCGACCAACAATGGCAAGAAAAAAAACCTCAATTAGTTCCACCTAATCGGGGCTTCGCTTTGGGGAATTTTCGTCTACTCCGCTTAATGTTTTGGGTGTAGGCTTATTTACCAAATAACTTTTGAACTGTAAAAAGAAAACTGCACATCTTTAGAAATTATTGTCAACTTATTTGTCATTGCTTGTGCTATAATAATTCTATCAAACGGGTCGCGATGGTGAAACGGCAAGGCAGAAACAATTAATGTGTCTTCAAAAGTTATAGGCAGAATTACAAAGCCGTTTTCTGAGAGGTTGATGTTGATTTGATTAAAAGGTGTTTTTAGCTCAATTTTGCCTAAACCCACTTTTATAGCAATTTCCCAAAGACTTGCAATGCTTACAAAATTAGTTGCGTTTTCAACTTCTATCTCGTGTCTCGCTGTTTGAGAAAGCTCCTTACTGCCATCAATAAACCAAATTAATGTGTGCGTGTCAAGTAAATTCTGTTTGCTCATGACATGTATTCTTTGAAATCTTCGAGAGGTTCATCAAAGTCAGGTTTCAATACAAACATCCCTTTACCGCTGCCAAAGGTTGGTTTATTTTTTTTATTTTTTCCCTTGTTTTTCGTTGTAAGAAAGTCAATAAAGTCATCTACTTCTGATTTTAAATTATCTGGAAGTGAAGCTAGTTTACTATATAAAAGAAGGTTGTCCATGTTTCCAATATTTCAGTTAAAATTACTTAATAATTTAATGGAATCTTATCAAAAACGAGCCATTGATGTGAAACTGTAAAAAGCTTATGTACAACGAACAGGTATTTGTAACATACGCGGATTACTAACATCCCTCTTGGTGCCGCCGCAGGTAGTTGTTTCCGATTTTGAAGTTAACACCTAAAAGCCAAAATTATAAACCCGAATGTGGAGGCCGAAACCGATAGCGATTTTGAGTAGATTGCTTTTTGGACCAGTCCTGTTCATTGATAGTTGATCGGCCACCAACAATGGCAGGCGAGATGAAGCCGATTGCTTCAGCATTTCGTCCATTTGTATTTCTTTTAAATTTTTTTCTTTCGGTACTGCATCAGAGGCTTGTTTGAAGGTAATGTCAAATTTTCGATGCCAACAAATCAATAAATGCGTTCTCTGATTTTTTCTTCGGTGAATTTCATCTTATCAGATTCAGTAAATTCTTAAATCGACCTGCGACTTTATTTTCATCGGGTATAGGTTTATAAGCTAATGCCGAAAGTTCCGTTGTATAAGTTACTTTCAACTTTTGCCATACAGTTTCAAAATCTCTCATCAGCGGAGAATTGGTTACGGGCTTTTCTTTCCATCCCGCAGGATCATCAAACAATTGGCGGTCATGTTCCAGAATAACGTCAAATTGTTTTTTGAAAGCACCTGATTTTACAAATGCAGCACAATCCGGATCACTCAACAAATAATACAAATCACAAAAGTGCCTTATTTTTCCAGCGATGCTTTCAATTGGGTTTTCTTCAAACGATACGCGAATTAATGAAACCAGCTTTTCCAGCAATGTCTGTTCTTTGTTCAACACATTCACTTCAAAGGGATCAAGACTGTACTGGCTGATGTATTTCTCGTTGCCGGTTTCGGTTAAAAAATCGAACACAAAACTTTTTATGGTACGCTTTTGAAACGGAAACGGATTGGCAAAAGAATTTACTTCAACAATGATTTTATTATCTGAATTATTTTTATCGGTACTTGTATATTCAAATACAGATTTACGAAACCGGGAGCCTTTACTCGTTACCGCTTCCATTTGTATTTCGGTTAGTTCAGCCGTTATTGCCTTTTCAATGTTGCGGATAATGCTTTTAATCTCATTGCCGGTTATGTTGTTATCGTTTATTATGACAATATCAACATCTGTTGAAAAGCGTTCAATCAAATTAAACCCCTTCCACAAAGAGGTGCCGCCTTAAAAACCGATCCTGCAACATATTTACTTTTTGCCAAATGGCTTAATACCAGTGTTATCCAGTAATCTTTTTCTGTAAACTCCTGTTTAATATCCAGGTGCTGCGATGCTGCTCTCAATGTGTCGGAAAAAAATTTCTTGTCTTGATGCAGCTTCATACGATATTCCATTTTTCGGTAGTGGGCAACACTTTTGCGGCACCGGTTAAGGTATATTTTGTAATATGGTTAATTGATTTGTATAACACTTCGGTCAGCGAATCCTGATGAAATGCATCGAGCATTGACCCTAACAAAGCTTTGGTTGCCGGAGGATATTCTAATGCCAGCCGTACGATGGTTTTTTTATCTTCTTCAGTTAAATTTTTAAGTATTGCCAGCAGCCGCTTGCACGATGATTCGATGCTGGCATCGGGTATTTTCTTTATATACCGTATGGCGTCCAGTACCTGGAGCAATGGAATATTCTCTTTAACGATATTATTCTTTTGTTTGATGAAGGAAATTGTGTACCGCTCTCTTTTGAAGTTTGGCCTTATTTGATTCTTGCCAATTTGTATGGTGTTACTTACCTGTGTGGTTAAGCCCAGTTGATTATAGATGCTGTACCCGGTTAAATAACCAACGATTTTCCCATTTTCTTCCAGCAAGTCTTTTACTACCTGTGCCTGGCTGGGCTGCAGGTTGCCAAAAGGAGTGGTTTCGGGTTTGTAGTATTTGCCTTTGGCAAGCTTTTCTATTTTACCCGAAGCAGCCATCCGGTTAAGCGCTTTTATAACGGCTTCCCTACTTTTCACCTCGGCAGTAAAGTCGGCATAGGTGAACACATAGCCCTTAGGCAACCTGTCTATTGTTTTAGCTATATTTTCCGACACTTTCATAGTTATAACGGTAGCCTACTTTGTCCAGTTTATTCGTAAAAAAACTGGACATTTTGTTTACGTTAACCCATCTTCTTTCTTTTTCTCCGCCAAAAAAGCGATTGCATTTCTGCGTTTTAAAATTTTCATTTCATATACTCTATCACCCCCTTCGATACTTCTTTGTGCTTCTGGTATTCATTAAGATAATAACAATACTGGATGTATGCATAGGCCCCGGGGGACGGTTGTAAATTTCCATTCCAGAGCAACTGACGGGTACTTCTACTAAAAATTTCTTTTTGCACCAATAAATTGAAATCCATACATGGCATCCTTTTAAAGTCTAAATTTAATTGCCACAAAATTGGCTTTTATGAAAAAACTTTTGCCCGTCTTCCTGATTTTCATTTTGCCGTTTACCGTTTATTCGCAGCCGCTTATTTCTTTTCAAATAATAAAATCGGGACTGGCGTCACCGGTGGATGTTGAAGAAGTGAACGACGGCACCAATCGATTATTTATTGTAGAACGTGGAGGAACGATTCGAATTTTAGAAGGCACTGATTTATTGGCCATGCCTTTTTTGAATGTAAGTACATCCATCACCAGTTCTGGTTCCGAACAGGGGTTGTTGAGCCTGGCCTTTCATCCCAATTATATTGTAAACGGTTACTTCTTTATTTATTATACCAATACGTCCGGTTCCATAACCATCGCCAGATATAGCAGGGCAGATGCAAACACCGCCAATCCTGCATCAGGTGTGGTGTTAATGACCATCCCAAAAAATTATTCGAACCACAATGGTGGCCACCTTGCATTTGGCAAAGATGACTATTTATACTTTGGTACCGGTGATGGCGGCGCTGGCGGCGACCCGGATAATAATGCGCAAAACCCAGGTTCGTTATTAGGAAAAATGTTGCGAATTGATGTGAACAATCCTAATTCGCCCTATTATTCTATACCGCCCGATAATCCATTAGCAGGCGGAACACTCTCTGAAATAATAGCCTGGGGTTTGCGCAATCCCTGGCGCTGGAGTTTTGATAAACAAACCGGCGATATGTGGATTGCAGATGTTGGACAAAACGCATGGGAGGAGGTGAATGTGGTAACGAGTGCGAACGTTTTTGGCAAAAACTATGGCTGGAAATGTTACGAAGGAAACCACGTGTATGGGTCAGGTTGTGGCGTGCCCACGGATATGGAGTTTCCTATTTTTGAATACCCCCACAACTCCACCACAGGTGGTTATTCTATAACAGGTGGCTACCGCTATAGAGGCACAGAATTTCCAGGGCTGCAGGGCTATTATTTATGTGCAGATTATGTAAGTAAAAACGGTTGGTTGATATATGACAACGGAATCGGTGGATGGAACGCCATACAACAAAACAATTGGGCCCCTGCTGGCGGTATCTCATCGTTTGGGGAGGCAGCAGATGGAACCTTATATGCCACTTCGCTTAGCGGAACATTATATAAAATTATAGCCTCTAATCCTTTGCCTGTAAAGCTTTCATCGTTTAATGGCAGGCAAGTCAGAAATTTTTTCGAACTTTTGTGGTCGGTACAAAATGAAGAGATCGGGGACAGGTACATAATTGAAAAACGCAAAAATTTATCAGCACCTTTTCATGAAGTTAAAACCCTACAGGTAAGTGAAAGCCGTGTATCCAATCAATATACAATACAATTTCCGGTGGAGAATGGAGCGACTTATTTTCGTTTGAAAATTGTGGCATCAAACGGGTTTATTCATTATTCGCAAGCCGTAAGTTTTACCAAAAAAATTGAAATTGCGCGGGCAAGCATTATTGGAAAAAGCTTGTCGGTTTCATTACCATTAAATACCCGGAATATAGAATTGTATGATTTAAATGGAAGGAAAATTTCTTCTGCAATTGTGACAAATCCCGGAGGCGTT
>JBBRCW010000153.1:0-15915 GCA_038204535.1 Chitinophagales bacterium
CACACTTTTTGGTATTGAAGGAAATTCGCAAAGGTTGGAGATTGGAACCAATCGCCCCACCAGCGATGCGCTGCACATCTTCAAACTATTTGAATTAAAGTTTGATACCATTGCCCCCGGCCTTGGCATTGAATTGTTTGTATTGGAAGTGCCCAAATTTGATGCACACATTCCGGTGCAGGAAAATATTTGGAGCCTGGAAGGTAATTTGGATAACCCCGATATATTGTTATTGCTGGATAGGGTGGCCAACAAAATTGGTGAAGAATCCATCAAACGTTACCTGCCCGATGCGCATTACTGGCCTGAGCGGTCAGTAAAAAAAGCAGCTTCGTTAGCCGAACAACCAACCATTGAATGGGATAACCAAAAAACAAGGCCTGTAAAAATATTGCGCAAGCCAGAACCCATTACCGTCGCCGCACCCGTGCCTGATTACCCGCCCATATTGTTCAGGCACCAGGGAAAGGTGCATAAAATAATCAAAGCCGATGGCCCCGAACGTATAGAACAGGAATGGTGGCTGCAGGAGGGCCTGCACCGCGATTATTATTATGTTGAAGACGAAACAGGCAGTCGTTACTGGATATTCAGGTCGGGCCATTACCACGACGAACAACCGGTTAAATGGTTTTTACACGGCTATTGTGCATAAGAAAACGAGCAATATGAGTTACACCGAATTACAGGTAACCACCAATTTCAGCTTTTTAAAAGGCGCCTCGCACCCCGAAGAACTGGTGGATCAGGCGGCTGCTTTGGGTTATACCGAAATTGGCATTGCAGATACCAATACCCTTGCGGGAATTATTAGGGCACATGTAGCCGCCAAAAAACAAGGCATCCGTATTGTAGTGGGCGTACATTTTAAATTAATGGATGGTTGCCCGGTGCTGGTGTATCCTGTAAATTTAAAAGGATACGCGGCTGTGTGCGAATTGCTGACCATAGGCAATCGCCGCACCGAAAAAGGACAATGCCATTTGTATAGAGAAGATCTGTTTAAAGGATTGAACAATACAAAAATCATAGCACTTCCCCCGCAGCAACTGGATGAAAATTTTGAATTAGATAATAATTTTACCAATACCCTGAACGAATACAAACAGCACTTTGGCAGCAATCTGTATGTCGCTGTACATCGCCGGTATTTGGGTAATGATGCTAAATATTTAGCAAGGCTGGCACAGTTATCAAAAAGCCTGCAGGTACCATTGGTTGCTGTAAACGATGTGTTTTACCATTCGCCAGACCGGCGGCAATTACAGGATGTATTGACCTGCATCCGCGAAAAATGTACCATACATACCGCCGGTTTATTGTTGCACAGCAATGCCGAAAGATATTTGAAAACTGACTCGGAAATGCAGCGCCTGTTTACGCATTATCCCGAAGCCATTTTGCACACAAAAGACATAGTTAATGCCTGCCAGTTTTCGCTGGATGAATTGAAGTATGAATATCCTGAAGAGATTACCACCGATGGCACGCCGCCGCAGGACGAACTGGTTCGCCTGGCTTGGCTTGGTGCCAATGAGTTTTACCAAAACGACATCCCACAAAAGATTGTTACCGCTATTAACCACGAGCTGGGTTTTATTGCAGAGATGAATTACGCGCCTTATTTCCTTACCGTTTATGATATTGTGCGTTATGCACGAAGCAAAAACATTCTGTGCCAGGGCAGGGGTTCGGCGGCTAATTCAGCGGTATGTTTTTGCCTGGGCATTACCTCTGTTAACCCTGCTAAATTCGACCTGTTGTTTGAGCGGTTTTTATCTGCAGCCCGCAACGAGCCGCCCGATATTGATGTTGACTTTGAACACGAACGCCGCGAGGAGGTGATCCAATACATCTACCAAAAATATGGCCGACACCGCGCCGCCATTGTGGCTACCGTAACACAGCAGCACGAGAAGGGAGCCATCCGCGATGTGGCCAAGGCAATGGGTTTGTCGGTTGATATGATCGATAAAATTTCCAAATCTATTTTGCGATCCAGCCAGCACCTGCTCGACCTTGAAAAACTGGTGGCGTTGGGCATCAACATTAACGACCGGCATTTTCAAAAAGTCATCAGTCTTACCAACCAGTACATTGGTTTTCCGCGGCAATTGGGGCAACATACTGGTGGGTTTGTCATTAGCCGAAATCCTTTATCCAATTTATGCCCTGTTCTGAATGCCCGCATGGAAAACCGCACCTGTCTTGAGTGGAACAAAGATGATATTGAAGCGCTGGGATTTTTAAAGATTGATGTGCTGGCGCTGGGCATGCTTACCTGCATTCGTAAGGCTTTCGATTTGGCAAAACAGGTATATGGACTTGATTTAACCCTTGCCAACATTCCGCAAGACGATCCTAAAGTGTACGACATGATCTGCGAGGCCGATACCATTGGCGTGTTCCAGATTGAAAGCCGGGCACAGCAAAGCATGTTGCCCAGGTTAAAGCCCCGCTGCTTTTACGACCTGGTAATAGAAGTAGCTATTGTGCGTCCGGGCCCTATACAAGGCGACATGGTACACCCTTACTTGCGCAGGCGAAACGGGGAAGAAGAGGTGGTATATCCTTCCAAAGATCTGGAAGCCATTTTAGGCAGAACACTGGGCGTTCCCTTGTTTCAGGAACAGGCTATGAAAGTGGCGATTGTAGCGGCAGGTTTTTCGCCCACCGAGGCCGACGAATTGCGCCGCAGCATGGCCACCTTTAAGGTTAAAGGCATGGTCACGCACTTTCAGCAAAAACTGGTGGAGGGGATGACTTCCAGGGGTTATAGCCTTGAATATGCTCAGCGGGTGTTCAAACAATTGGAGGGTTTTGGCAGTTATGGTTTTCCCGAAAGCCATGCCGCCAGTTTTGCCCAACTGGTGTACGTTTCAAGCTGGCTAAAGTGTCATTATCCTGATGTGTTTGCCTGCGCCTTGTTAAACAGCTTGCCCATGGGTTTTTACCAGCCCGCTCAAATAGTGATTGATGCAAAAAACCATGGCGTTGAAGTAAGGCCGGTGGATGTAAACCATTCGGTGTGGGACAATACTATGGAAGAAAAAGTGGGAGTTTATTTTTCGATCAGGCTAGGTTTCCGGCATATAGGCGGAATGAAAAAGGAGGATGCGGAGGTTTTGCTAAATGCCCGCACGGAGGCTTTCACTAATATCAACGAATTGAGCCAGGCAGGCCTGAGCGATGCTGCGTTGGAAAAATTAGCCGATGCCGATGCGTTCCGTTCGCTGGGTTTAGACAGAAGACAAGCTTTGTGGATGGTATCGGTAAAAGACAAACCCATTGCGATGTATGCAGGGCAATCGCTGCACGATAAAGAAGAAAGCAGCATTACCCTTCCGTTCATGGAAATGGCAGAACAGGTGATGCACGATTATGCGGCTACTTCTTTATCGTTAAAAGCGCACCCACTTAGTTTTTTAAGGGAGAAATTACAGTTGCTGCATGTGGTAACTGCAGACCACTTGCCCAAAGCTAATAATGGCGAAGTGGTAAAAGTGGCCGGATTGATTTTGGTTCGCCAGCGGCCGCAAACCGCAAAAGGTATTTGGTTTATTACTTTAGAAGATGAGACCGGCACCACTAACCTGGTGGTATTTCCACAAGTGTTTGAGCAATTCAAAAAGGAGATCGTACAGGCAAGGGTATTGATGGTAGAAGGAAATCTTCAGGTAGAAGGCAAAGTGATACATGTGATCGTGAAAAGTTGTCACGACATTACAAAAATGCACACCAGTTTGGTACATCCCGCAACCGGTGCAAACAGTTATCCCGCCTTTCCCCGTGCCGACGAAGTAGTGCATGGACTTCACCTGCCCTTTAAAAAGAAATCAATTAAAGATGCCTTGCCCGGAGGGAGGAATTTTAAGTGAGGATGTTTTTAGCAGAAGAAATGTAAGTTGCTTTTTGTTGAGATTTGGCGATATGTATTGTGTGACTACGGATACTGGAGTTTGGATCGGGCCGATGGCTCTGCATAACCTGCCTTAAATTCTGCAATCTCCTGCTCTGCAGGGCTATTCATTTACTTCATAGTCACAGACAATGGAGTGCGGCGCTTATTCGTTCCGTCGGAACGATAGGTGGGTAGATAGAAATCACATTTCGGTCCCCATACATAATTGTGTACACATTTTTATGATTTTGAAATAAGCATCTTTCTTTCCTCCGGAACGATCGGATGGTTTTTGCTAATTTTTTTTCAACCCATGTTTCGTTCCTCCGGAACGAAGCGAGGGATTTCAATCCGTTGATAAAAACATTTAATAACGTTTGTAAACAGTAGGTTTGGCTTATTTATCTATTTTTCATTTGACATTTATGGAAATCTGGGGTGATTATTAACTGACCGTTTATTTTCATACAATTGCTTTTGGCAAAAATTGAAATCCGCAATTTAATTTATGGGCCGAGCCTACGGCTCTTGTAAAATATCCCAAATTCCTATACCCCGGATTGAAATCCGGGGCTACCACATTGATCGAGCCTACGGCTCTGCAAATTTCAGAAACAACCTGGCTATTCATTTTCTTCCATAGTCGCAGGCTATGAAGAGCGGCGGATATGCGTTCCAGGAGAACGAAAGGTGGGTAGATCGAAATCACATTTCGTCCCCCATAGAAAATGTGTTCACATTTTAATGATTGTGAATGAAGCATGTTTCGTTCTTAAACAAACTATACCTTCCTCCGGAACGGAGCAACCGATTATAATCGGTTGATAAAACAATTTTAGGAAGTTTGGAGAACCGTAGGTTCGGCACATTTATTTATTTTTCAATGAGATATTTTATGGAAAACTGGGGCGATCATTAAACTGAACGCTTATTTTTTGCAATTGCTTTTGCCAAAAATTAAAACGTGCAATTTAATGAATGGGCCGAGCCTATGGCTCTTGAAATAACTCACATACGTTTATTCCCCGGATTGAAATCCGGGGCTACCATATGGATCGAGCCGATGGCTCTTCAACCGACATTATAATCCACCAACACCAAACCGAGTCTGGCTTTTCATTTTATTCCATAGTCACAACTTGTCTTGCCATGAGCCAATGCAAGAGACAATGGAGAGCGGCACTTACGCGTTCTGGCGGAACGATAGGAGTTAGCAGGTTGTTGCAACCGCCATGGGTCGGTTTAAAGCCTTGTTGTTGTTTTGTATGGCGGTAGTTGTTTTGGTAGTTGTTTGTGCAGCTGGCCTTGTGGGACTTCTAAGACTTGTGGGACTTTCTCGCCCGAGTCGTCAGAGTCCCACGAAAATTGATAACCTACGCCGCCAGTGCTTCATAAAATGTATATGGGTGTTCCTATAGCGGAACGTTAGGTGGGTAGAAGGAATTTGAATTATTGTTATTCGTTCCAGCGGAACGAACGATGGGTAGAACGAAATCACATTTCGTTCCCCATAGAAAATGTGTTCACATTTTGATGATAATGATTTAAGCGCCTTTCGTTCCTCTGGAACGATAGGATGGATTTTGTTAATTGTTTTTCAACCCATGATTTGTTCCGTCGGAACGCGGCGACGGATTTTAATCCGTTTATAAAAATGATTTAATGATGTTTGTAGAACTGTTGGTTTGGCTCATTTATCTATTTTTCAATGAAACATTTTATTGCAAAACTGGGGTGATCATTAAACTGAACGCTTATTTTTTGCAATTGCTTTTGCCAAAAATTAAAACTTGGAATTTAATGAATGGGCCAAGCCTACGGCTCTTGAAAATGTTCTAATTATATTTCCCCCGGATTGAAATCCGGGGCTACCACATTGATCGAGCATACGGCTCTGCAAACCGCTTTTATATCTACAAAAACCAAGACCAAGTCTGGTTTTACATTTTGGTCCATAGTCGCACGAAAACTCCCCCTTATTTTATACATCGGTTTATAAAAAAATAGAAACCGGCATCTATTTTATGGGCCGAGCCTACGGCTCTCGAAAATGTTCTAATCATATTTTCCCCGGATTGAAATCCGGGGCTACCACATTGATCGAGCCTACGGCTCTGCAAACCGACTTTAAATCTACAAAAACCAAGACCAAGTCTGGTTTTACATTTGGTCCATAGTCGCAGTCTATGGAGAGACGGGGGCTGTGCAAACTTTTGGTAGATGCGTAGCATCGATTCATATGGTAGTCCCGGATACCGGGAGATTTCAATCCGTTGATAAAAACAATTAAACGATAAATGAGAACCGTAGGTTCGGTATATGAGTCTCCTTTTGAGTTTGTTAATTCGTTTAGAAAATCTGAGGTAATCACGAAAACTCCCCCTTATTTTATACATCGTTTATAAAAAAATAGAAACCGGCATCTATTTTATGGGCCGAGCCTACGGCTCTCGAAAATGTTCTAATTATATTTCCCCCGGATTGAAATCCGGGGCTACCACATTGATCGAGCCTACGGCTCTGCAAACCGACTTTATATCTACAAAAACCAAGACCAAGTCTGGTTTTACAATTTGGTCCATAGTCGCACGAAAACTCCCCCTTATTTTATACATCGGTTTATAAATAAATAGAAACCGGCATCTATTTTATGGGCCGAGCCTACGGCTCTTGAAAATGTTCTAATCATATTTCCCCCGGATTGAAATCCGGGGCTACCACATTGATCGAGCCTACGGCTCTGCAAACCGCTTTTATATCTACAAAAACCAAGACCAAGTCTGGTTTTACATTTTGGTCCATAGTCGCAGACTATGGAGAGCGCCTTTTCCCTTTTCCCTTTTCCCTTTTCCCTTTGCCCTTTGCCCTTTGCCCTTTGCCTTTTGCCTATTGCCCTTTGCCCATTGCCCTTTTCCCTTTGCCCTTTGCCCTTTGCCTATTGCCCTTTTCCCTTTGCCCATTGCCCTTTGCCCTCTGCCTACTTTACCAGCTCAGGTGCCGAAAGGGGCGAAACGCCGTTTTCGTTAAATGCCTCAATGGCCATATAATAGGTTTGATCGGTGGAAAGGCTTTTTAGCAGCAATTCATTTTTGTCATACACCATCCACGAATTATATAATTTATCGGGCGCTATCCCCCAGTAAACATTATATCCCTGGGTGCCCGGTTGCGCTGTCCAGCTAATTTTGGCATCGCGGCGATCGGACTGCCTTTCTATCTTCCATTTTTTTATGCCTTCTGGTTTTTTGCCCTGTCCAATACCAAAAACCCGCAACCCCGATATGGAAAGATGAGGCGTGGGCACCTTGATATTTGAATATCGGATGTATCGTACTGTCTGCGGTATAGTCAGTTCTACATAATCGTTTGGCACATCTTTGAAAGAATTTTTGCGGTTGACCAATGTTATCCAGTCTTTTCCATTAAGAGAACCCTCAATGGAATACCGGTGGCGAAGGCTGTCAATTTTTCCGTACAGGTTCGACTGGTAGTCGTGAAAATTTACCTGTATAGCATGCACTGTACCCGGTTGCTGCAGGTCAATCTCCAGCCATTGACTGTCATTATTTTTTTCGGCAACCCAAAAAGATTTTACATTTTCATCGGTTGCATTGGCCGCGCCAAAGTTTTGCAGATTTGACGAAGCTTTAGTCGGTTTTTTATACGACAGCAACATCCAGCCGGTAAATTGGCCAGCTTTGCCAGGTGCTGCGGGTGCAAAATGCGGGTAATCCCCAAACGAAGTATTACTGTACATCAAACCATCTTTATCAAACCAGGCCGGATACATACAAAGCCTTCGCTCCCAGTTTACATTTACAGAAAGCGCCATGCTGGCAAAATGCCAAAGGGTATTTTGAGGCCCTTCCACGGTGCTTCCATGTCCTGCCCCATTCATAAATCCTCCCGGCTTGTAAAAAACCGGGTTATTGGGTGCATAAGTATAGGGTCCCAAAGGGTGGTCAGCCATATATACGCCATCGCCATAAACATTAAACTCGGTACCGGGGGCCGCATATTGCATATAATATTTATTGTTGTGTTTGGTCAGCCACGGACCTTCCATATAACCACCTAGTTTTGTGTCGCTATGGTTTTCTCCAAAACGCTCCCAGCCATGTGTTTTGCCATCCAGGTTAAAAAGGGTATAGGTGGAGTCAGAGGGTTTAAACCGGTCATTCATGTCCAGCTTTTTGCCACGAATAGGATAAACATTGGATGAACCCCAGAACAGGTAGGCGCTGTCGTCATCATCAATAAAAAGGGCGGGATCCTGCAGATTGTTCAGGATGGCGGGCACCGCTTTCCAATCGCCCTTTTTTGGATTGTCGGTGTACAGTATGCTCATCTGGCCCGAAGGATCGCCCATTACATATAAGACGGAGTCTTTATAGTTATGTGCTGCCGGTGCATTGCTACCCTGGAAATACCATTTTTCGGGTTGGATGAATTGCCAGTTGAGCAGGTCGGCGCTGTGCCAGTAACCCATCGACCGTGTAACAAACATGTAATATTCGTCTCTGAAACGCACCACTGCCGGGTCTGCGCCCGAGCGGTACGAGATGTTCTGATAGGCATTGTAGATCATGTAAGTATAATCTACGTTGAGCGGGTTACAGTAAGTGGAAGATTGGGAAGATTGCGCATGGGCAACCCCGGTAATCGCCATTATTATAATAACCAGGAGGTTTTTTTTCATATCGGCAGGCTTTAAATTATTTAAAAGATAGCCCATTTTGCATAATCATTACTTGTTTCGGAAGGTAACATCTGCAATTACTTCCCTAACACGTTACTGGTGGTGCTTTTATCAAATCATAAACCCATTAAGTTCTAAGCAGCAGCAATTGACATTTTAAAAGCTGGTCCGGAATTTATAGTACCTTGATAAACAAAAAATTAATATGAAAACACTCACCGGCAAAGTTGCTTATATAACCGGCGGAAGCAAAGGCATCGGTTATGGAATTGCAAAAAGTCTTATCGACCTGGGAATGAAAGTTGCCATTAGCAGCCGTTCAATGGCACATGCGCAAAAAGCTGCGGAAACTCTGACCACCGAATCTTCTAAAGTGCTGGCAATAGAATCAGATGTCAGCATCCTGGCATCTGAAACAGCGGCAGTAAAATCGGTCATGGACCATTTTGGTCAATTGGATGTATTGATTGCCAATGCAGGAGTTGGCCATTTTGCCCCTATTGATGTATTAACCGAGGAAGAGTGGAAGGAAACGATCGATACGAATTTAACCGGCGTATTTAACAGTGTAAAGGCGGCTGTAGAACCATTAAAAAATTCAAAAGGATACATTATTACAATTGCCAGCCTGGCCGGCACAAACTTTTTTGAAAATGGGGCCGCATATAACGCCAGCAAATTTGGACTGGTAGGCTTTTCGCAGGCCATCATGCTCGACTTGCGTAAATACAATATTAAAGTTTCTACCATTATGCCCGGCTCAGTGGCTACTCATTTTAACGACCACACGCCTTCGGATGCCGATGCATGGAAAATTCAGCCGGAAGATATAGGGCAGATGGTTGCAGACCTCTTATCAATGAATCCAAGAACCCTGCCCAGCAAAATTGAAGTACGGCCATCCAGTCCTTCCAAATAATATATTTGGGTTAAAGCCCGCTTACTACACTTCGCAAGGGATAAATTGGTGACTTTTTCAGTTTGCTCAATAATGAAAAAAAAGTAGAAGAGTGCCGCCTTGGTGCATTGGCGTCAATCTAATTTGTTTTTTGGATCGAATAGCAGGTTTTTATTCTGATCGGATGCCTGCCCGGATGCCTTAACTCAGACGGGCCCGCCCGCATGCCCGATCTAATCATTCAGGCGCGGATGAAGACCCGTTCATAGGGTATTATTTTAGTTCCGATTTTCCGAAACTCAACTATCGTGTTTATTACTTTGCAGCGAATATTTCCATTGCACCATACGTTCCTATGGAACGACAATACATAACTTCCAATCTTGTCTACCAACCATATGTTCCGATGGAACATGGAGAGCCATGGCAGTTTCTATTTTTAGCTTTTGATTGTCATCTCTCAGCTACAGTAAGTTCAGTTCTTAAGGTGTGAGGGGAAACGCTGAACCGTCCCAGAGGGACGATTGGTGGGTAGAACCTATTAGCTGCGAATTGTTGACAGCGTTCCAGCGGAACGCCTCGTGCTTATACAAGAACGCCGATCGTTTTTCGCACCGTTCGTTCAAGTCGGCGAAAACGTATGCCTTATAATTATATTTCAGCTTAGATCAAAAAAAATCCTTTTCAATATTTTATCCCTTGTCGTGGATAAAATATCCACCGAAGAGATTTTAATAAAATCCTACTTTTTTAAAATCTCCATTAATATATTTTCTTCTGCACTCAGGCCCGAACGCCCGTCATCTTTTTCTATGTCTTCTAATTGCTTTATATATTTCTCAAGCGATTTTGACTCGTATAAAGATATAATTGCAGGATGCACATAGTATTTTTTACAAACGGTACGGGTATTGCCCAACAGACCCGAAACAATGTCGAGTGCCGCTACAATGTTTTTTTTGGTGCTGGTTTCCGTATCTCCAAAACCTATTTCTTTAAACGCCAATAAGGCCTGAACGGTTCCGGCCCATGTTCTAAAATCCTTAGCGGTAAAATCGCCATCGCTAATTTCCCTGATATATTCATTAACCATGCCCGAATCGATCGGTTTTCGTTTTCCTTCTTCATCGAAATACTGAAAAAGTTCTTTACCTGGAATGTCCTGACATTTTTTTACAATTGATGAAAGTCGTTTGCTCTTTAAACTAATATCGTGGTAAACGCCTTTTTTGCCTTTAAAAGAAAACCGCAAATTGCTGCCGGCAATTTCTACATGTTTATCCTTTAAAGTTGTCATTCCATACGAGCCGTATATCTTTTCGTAAGTGCTGTTTCCGATTCTAATATTGGTTCGTTCAAGAAGGCTTATGACTGTTGCCAAAACCTTTGGTAGGGGTAAATCTTTTAATGCGAGGTCTTTTTCAATTTTTTGCCTCATTTGAGGCAGGGCAAGGCCAAATTGATAAAGCCTGTAGAATTTTGTATGGTTTCGTACCGCATTCCATAACGGGTGGTATTTGTATTGTTTTCGGCTTCTAACATCCACACCGGTAACCTGCAGGTGGCCATCGGCCAGCATACAAATCCAAACCTTTTCCCACGCAGGCGGAATAACTAATTGCTTTATTCTAAGCAACTCCTCCTGGTCGGTAATTTTTTGATCGTCGCGCCAGTATTCAAAATCCTTACCCTTTTTAAGCCTGTTTATTCCTGGCTGGCAATCGCTGACATATACCAGTTTTACAGCCGCTGCACTTTTCTCAGGATCGTTTAACAGCCTGGCAATCTTTTTTCGGGGGAGTTGCGCTACAATATCTTCAGTGGTCATATCGTTTGGCTTAGCAAACAACTTTTAAAATAATCTTGCCATAAACATTTAAAACCGCTAATGTTTGAGGTTACCTATATTCCCTTTTAAAGAAGTTCGCCAGTGTTATTGAGGACATAGCAGACATGTATGTTTTTCATGCTGTTTAACGAGACTGGATAATGACTTTTGCCAGGTGAATTCGCAGCCGTGCTTGGGTCGCCTCAGAGCTTTTGTGCGCCAGCCATTACTATGCCTTTGGGTTAAAGATAGCGGGCATTAGCAGTAATACCGCCTCTCTTGAACCCCCCTTCGGGGGGCAGGGGGGCTTTATAACCTATTGCCAAAACCACGGCTTTGTTGTTTCATCGGTTGAGAAAAACTGCAACAGCATTTGCGATACTTTCTGCCTGCCAGTAGTGCCGGGGTGTGTGCCATCGCTTTGGTAATCCGATGGTAGCCAGGCAAGCCCATCGCTGCGTGGCGTTGCACCCTTTGCCCACAAATATGGCCCCCACGAAAGCCATGCTGAATTAGGAGTTGAACCTGAATAATTTAGAGCCGCGTCGCCATTAATTTGGTCGGCAATCAGTCGTTTTACTGTCCACCCGGTGTACCAGGCAAAAGGCTCTGGGTTCAATGTGCTGGTGGCGTATCCCGCATAAATCCTGTCGCTCAGGTAGCAAAGTTTAAGGTTTGGAAATTTGGTTTTCAATATCTGCATCACCGACTTGTATTTCGCTTTTAGTGCATCGGGGTAAGTGGCAAAGGCCGTGTCTGTCGGGCCCGCTTCTGCTTCTTTATACCAGATGACCTGCACTTGCGCCGGTGATAAGCCCGCAGACGAAAGCCGGTTATAAACACTGTCCCAATAAACGGCGGAAGTACTGTTTATTTTGGAAATGTCCATTCCACCAACAGCACCATCAAGCAAGGCGAGCTTTGGATTTTTATTCGAAAACGTCTGCATAAACTGAAGGAAAGCCTGCGTTTCCTGGGTAGCGTTCGACATGCCGACAGACATCCAGACTATCTTGCCATTGGCAGCATCAATGGCGCCCGAAGTGTTTAATGGCTTTATGGCCTGTGCAATGGCAACACCCGCTGCATTGTGAGTTGCCGGTCGTGTGTTTGAACCATTCGGGTAAAGCCCGCCCTGCATGCCGCGATAAGTAGAAGCGCCAAAATCCATTAGCGGCGTAGAAGTGATAAATTCGGTGCCGGTATTGCTATTGGTATTTTGAGTCGATTTTTTGCAAGCTATAAAAGGTGCAAAAACGAAACAAGCTGCTGTTAGATAGATAAATATTTTTTTCATGGCAACGGTTTGGTTTTAAATGGACTTAATGGATTAAGCAAAGTTTAAAAAGAGTAGATAATAATATTGGAAATATTGATGCCTGTAATACCAGTTTCTTGTGGTATCGGCAGTCCGGCCAATCATAAAATTTTTTTCGCCTTTGCAGGATGTTCTTCACTTGCAAATAGCATCAATGCATGAAGCTGTTGGTGAAGAAGACCATTACTATGCCTTTGGGGTTGAAGATAGCAGGAATAATAAGTAAAGCCGCTTTTCTTGAACCCCCTTTTGGGGGGCAGGAGGGCTACCTTTTCGCCTTTGTTTATCTTATCGAAGCGCCTTTGCAGGTGTTCTTCACCTGCAAATTTCTTTTTTCCCCGTTCTTGTAGGTTTAAATATTTTTTATGTTGACTGATGCAATTCAGCGAATACTCTCCTGACTATTTTACTGCCACCATACTTGAGTGGAAGCAATATTAAATCAACCTTTAAAATTCTATTTTTTACTTTTCTTATAATGAAAATTTGCAAATAGAATAAAATTCTTCCAGTCATAAGCCGTAAGGTTGTGTTCACCTTCACGGTTGTGATAGGCAAGCTGCGATTCTATAATGGGTAGGTTTATGCCAGGAGGTTTTGCCGGAAGATTTGATTTCTTCCCATATAGGTCATACACTTCTTCAGCATTTTTTAGCGACAAATAAGTACCAGTTGGATCGGCCCAAAGGTCTTTGGACGCATTGGTAGCATAAAGTGGTCGTGGCGCAACAAGTGCAATCAGCATGTGCTGATCTACAGGTAACAGTTCCTCCTTATCGTTGTATTTTTTATAGTTCGTATTAAACCAATGTGGAAACGAAGTATTGATCCTGTTTATTCGTTCGCCGAACTGCCTGCGTGCCAGTGCAGCACCGGTATTGCCCGAACAGTTGGTAACACACATGGCAAAGCGCCTGTCCTGTGCAGCAGCCCACAACGATGCTTTACCTCCGCGTGAGTGCCCTACAACTGCTACCCTTTTTGCGTTTATGCTTTTGTCTGTTTCAAAATAATCCATTACACGGCTTGCACCCCATGCCCATGAGCCAATAGCCTTCATGCCATTATCAGCAGTAAGGTGTTCAGGGTACAAATCAAGTACACCATTAACATAGTTTTCCTTATGGTCTGGTGCAAGGTCGCTTACATGAAATGCCGCTATTGCATAACCATTATCAACCACCATTTCAGCCGGCCAAAAATCGCTTTTGGTAGCCCGTGTTGCATCTGTATTTTCTTTACCCCTGTTGTTGATCAGTACAAAAGCTGGTACCGCTTTGTCTGCATTGTTGGGTACAAAAAGTACAAGGTTAATCTTCACTGATTTGTTGTTATTGAAAACTTCAATCAGCACTTCTTTTAATCTTGCCTTACCATCCATAGCCCGTGCATTTTCATTGGTTACCGTGTACTTAATACTTTCAAAGCTTTTTGGCATTTTGCCATAAACGTGCTCTTCAAAAAGTTCAAGTATTTCAGGCCTTCTTTCCTTTTCCCAAATGGCAATAGTAGATACTTTCTTGTTTGCAGTTGTTTTTAAAACAGCCGGCAAAGTATATGCAGGAACTTTTGATTCATCATAATTAGCTGCGTTATGGTCTTGTGCCTGCAACTTGATTACTGAACCGAACAGAGCAAATATTATTATTAATTTTTTCATAAGCGAAACGAATAGATGTAGCTGGTAACCAGGATTGTTATCTTGTTTTTAAAATGTAGTTAAGAGCATTCATTGTTCTAATACTTTTTTATTGTACAGGTGCACTGTGCAACAGTAATCTATTTTCATTTATTGATATATTGTTTTATAAGCCAGTCAGCAACTTCTTCCTGCATTGCAGGTTTAAATTCACTAAAAATATCTGGTTGTTTTAAGGTCAGCTTATCGGTGTTTTGTAAGGAACTATCAACCGATAAAACAGCAGATACTATGTCGCGTACACCAGCAATGGTATGTGCACGATCTCTTTTGGATGCAATAACCAACAATGGCCGTGTCGCTATGCAAGCTATATCATCTTCAAAGTCTACTGGTATTTTTTCTTCATGTCCAACAAAAAAGCCAGGCTTTTTTCGCTGTTGTTTGTCTTATCACAGCACCTTTTTCGCCGTTGTTTGTCTTATCGCAGCGCCTTTGCAGGGTGTTCTTCACCTGCAAATTTCTTTTTTCCCGTTCATGTAGGTTTCTTTTTTTATCTTGACTGATGTAATTCAGCGAATACTCTCCTGACTATTTTACTACCACCATACTTGAGTGCCAGCCTGACCCAACGGGCAGGGAAGCATCTCCTAAAACCGGACAAGTATAAAGATCAGGTTATTTCGGGTTATTGTCCTGTTGGGGTCTCCTTCATCAGCAATGTGCGCCAGCCAAGGGACCCCGGCATTGAAAACGTAAACACCTAAATACACCGAAGATTTTTTATATTAGTAGATGTCAACCCGTACTAAACACAGCAGTCAGCCTGCGCTTTACTATATTACTTTTACCTGTTACCAGTGGCAGCCCTTGTTCGAACTTTCAAAATCCTACGACCTTGTATACAAATGGTTCAATTGGTTAAAAGACAATTTGAATATCAAAACAACCGCCTATACAATCATGCCAAACCCCCGCCATTCGGACGGGCAGGCATGTGCACTGTATCCCTGTTTTTTCCGAGTGAAGAATACGATCTGAATAAACTGGTAGGCAATGGCAAAAGGTTTATAGCCTACGATATTGTGAAACGTCTTTCAGATTCAAAACAAAACGGGATATTACTCCAATTAAAGGAGAATAAAAGCAAAAGACCTTGCCAAAGGTCAAAAACACAAAGTATTTGAAGATAGTTTTGATGCCAAACCGATTTACCATCGTGCATTCTTATTGCAGAAGATAAATTACATCCATTTAAATTGTTTAAGAGGAAAATGGAGGCTGGCAGAACATTGGGAAGACTATGAGCATAGTAGCGCTCGATTTTATGTAAAAAACAGGATAGATGGTTTTGTGCCGGTCCACTATGAGGAATTAAGGTAACTAAAGGCATCCATGATATGCCGGGGTCCCTGCCGCCCACAACGCCTGTAGTAGGAGACCCCGGCAGGACGAAAGCGGGTGGAGTTCTATAACACACTACCAGACTTAAAAATTGTTGGTGAAGAACAGTCGAGTAGGCAAGGGCATTTCAGCCCGAGCCGCTCCAAGAACCGTACGTGAAAGTCTCCCTTCATACGGCTCGTATTATCCAATCAAGCTTTTACTCCAATCTTCCAATGATAAAACAGT
>JBBRCW010000154.1:0-15827 GCA_038204535.1 Chitinophagales bacterium
AAAGTTCTTTGAAGATGACAGAGCAGAAAGCGTCTAATTCCGAAGCGCCTTTTTTTATAAAATCATCATTAATATAAAATCTTTCTTCACATAAAGGTTTATTAATCAATTTGTTCTAAAATGTGTCAATGGCAGGCACGAAGGATCCGTTGTAATTACGTAGGGATTCCTTCCCGATCAAAATAGTGATCGGAATGACATGAGAAGTTGGAAGGACAGGAGAAGTCGGAATGACATGCTGTTTCGGACAACCTATATGTCATCCCGGGGAACGAGGGATCCTTTGTTGTTTAGGTAGGATTTCATTCTTCTTCCCAAATATTATCCAGTGCCGGTGCAATGCTGCACTCACTTTCTAATTGAAACGCGTAATTTCCCTCCGATTGCCGCTGCTGGAATATTCCATCTACCAGGTCAAAAATTTCAATCAGCTTCTTTTTGACATCAACGATCAGGTAATATTTTACGCCAGCCTGTTCGTACAATTCGTATTTAATATTCCTGTCGCGGTCCTCAGTCGATCTTGAGACGACCTCCACTACAAGTACCGGCGGAAAATCGAGGTATGTCTTAAATATCTTTCCACAGACGATCAATAAATCTGGCTGTAAAATGGTTTCGTCTGAGAGTTTATAATCTATCGGATCGAACGCTTTACACTTTTTGCATCTCGATTTTTTTAAACCATCCTGCATTTCATAACTGATTGCAGCGGTAATCCGCTGATGCTCCGGAATGGGCATTGGACTCATGGCAATCGGGTGGCCTTCAATCAGCTCCCATCGGCCTTCCCAATGCAGCCAATCATCATATGTATAATGAGGCAGATATTTTTTTGCGGAATTCATATTTAAAATTACGGCTTAAATCTGCTCTTATCCTCCCCGGTCGGCAGTTTTTATTCATGTTACTCATAACCAAAAAGCCGATTATCATCCATAATTTAATGGCGATTACATAAAGGGGGCACCATTCCGAACTTGTTTAGGAATCCCCTGGATTTTATAATAAAATTTCCTTTTAATTAAACCACATTGAGTTATAATGGTGCAATTTTCAAAACATCCCTTGGTCTTATTCCTTTTAACTTTCCCGTTTCACTGCCTACTTTCGCAAAAATTTTGCCGTGGAAAAAGTGCCGAACAAGTACGAAGAAGGACAAGTGCTGTTAATAGACAAACCGTTAGACTGGACATCTTTCGACGTTGTAAGAAAAACCCGCGGATTGATAAAGATCAAAAAAGTGGAGCATGCAGGCACTTTAGATCCATTAGCGAGCGGCTTGTTGTTTAGGTAGGATTTCATTCCTCTTCCCAAATATTATCCAGTGCCGGTGCAATGCTGCAATCACTTTCTAAATGAAACGCGTAATTTCCCTCCGATTGCCGCTGCTGGTATTTTCCATCTACCAGGTCAAAAATTTCAATCAGCTTCTTTTTGACATCGACAATCAGGTAATATTTTACGCCAGCCTGTTCATACAATTCGTATTTAATATTCCTGTCGCGGTCTTCAGTCGATCTTGAGACGACCTCCACTACAAGTACCGGCGGAAAATCAAGAAAATTTTTGAATATCTTTCCACATACGATCAATATATCTGGCTGTAGAATGGTGTCGTCTGATATTTTAAAATCAACTGGATCGTATGTTTTACAATTTTTGCAACGGCTTTTTCGTAAAGCCAGGGTTAGTTCAGTTATAATTTCGGAAGCAATTCTTTGGTGTGCAGGTATAGGGGCGGGACTCATGGCAATCGGATGGCCTTCAATCAGCTCCCATCGTCCTTCCCAATGCAACCAATCATCGTACGTATAATGAGGCAGATATTTTTTTACGGAATTCATATTTAAAATTACGGCTTTAATCTGCTCTTATCATCCCCGGTCGGCAGTTTTTATTCATATCACTCATAACCAAAAAGCCGATTATCATCCATAATTTAATGGCGATTATATAAAGGGGGGCACTATTCCGAACTTGTTTAGGAATCCCCTGGATTTCATAAAAAATTCCTTTTAATTAAACCACATTGAAACATAATGGTGCATTTTTCAAAACTTCCCTCTTTCTTATTTCTTTTAACTTTCCCGTTTGCCTGCCTACTTTCGCAAAAATTTAGCCGTGGAAAAAGTGCCGAACACATACGAAGAAGGACAAGTGCTGTTAATAGACAAACCGTTAGACTGGACATCTTTCGACGTTGTAAGAAAAACCCGTGGATTGATAAAGATCAAAAAAGTGGGGCATGCAGGCACTTTAGATCCATTGGCGAGCGGCTTATTAATAGTTTGTACCGGCAAGTTAACCAAGAAGATCAACGAGTACATGGGCATGGAAAAGGAGTACACTGGCAGCTTTACTTTAGGCGCCATAACCCCTACCTACGACCTGGAAAGCGAACCGATAGAAATTCGGGATATCACCACCATTACAGAAGAGCAGATTCAAAACGCTACTAAGTCTTTCACCGGTACCATTCAGCAGGTGCCGCCATTACATTCCGCTATAAAAAAAGATGGCAAACCGGTGTACCTGATGGCTCGTAAAGGCATTGAGTTTGAACTGGAACCGCGCACCATCACAATCAAAGAATTCGCGATCGAAAAAATAGAAATGCCAAAAGTGTATTTTAAAGTGGTTTGTACTACCGGCACCTATATCCGGAGCCTGGCACACGATTTTGGCCAGCACCTGGGCTGCGGCGCTTATTTAAGCAGCCTGCGGCGCACCCGCATAGGAGCATTTAGCGTAGATGATGCGTTAGGAATGGAGGCGTTGGTGGAACAGATAAAATTAGAAAAACAATAGCTGATGGTGGATTTAGTAATTAACTTCCAGCGTTCACAAACTTAATTAAAAAAGAGCAGTTTAAATACATTGGTCTATAACCCGTTTTTCGACTTGCAAAATCCTTCAAGAATTTGCACATCAGCAATAGGCATTTAACAATCACCGAAATAGAAAAATAATTAAAGCGCCTAATGCAACGTCTCCCTACTCAAAACACATCGCCACTTCTTCCACTGTTTTTTCCACCTCAAAAAACGAAGTCACTTTCCTGATCACCTGTTCTACCACTGCATCCGGACAGCTTGCCCCGCTGGTGATCAATATTTTTACAGGTTGTTTTGATGGCAGATAATCAACCGTGTGCATCTCTTGTTTGGTGTGGAAGTTATGATGTAGTATTTCTTTGGCAGACAATATCTTCTCAGGCGAGTTAATGTAATAAGTTGGCAGCTTTTCTTCGCATAGTTCTACCAGGTGCGATGTGTTGCTGCTGTTGTAACCGCCCACCACAATGGCCAGGTCGGCATCGGTTTGCAACAGGCCATACACCGCGCTTTGGTTGTCGTTGGTGGCATAGCACAAGGTATCGCGGGTGTCGGCAAAGCGGTCGCCAATATTTGACTGATCGAGGCTATAATGTTGAATGATCACCTCCTTTAGGTAATCGGAAATCGCCTGTGTATCGCTGGCCAGCATAGTAGTTTGGTTTACCACGCCTATGCGCTGTAGATCGGTTTCCGCATTAAATCCGTCGCTATACCGGCCCTTAAACTCATCATAGAAATTAGTTGCTGGTTTTTCCCCCGTAATGTACTTAGCCAGCTCAACGGCTTCCTTCATATCGTTGACAATAACCGTGGGCGTATTGGCAGCACTATGGCTAAAGGTGGCCCTGGTTTCTTCGTGTTTGGGTTTGCCATGTACCACTACACTGTAACCATTCTTTGCTATCTGCTCGCTTCGGTTCCAGACTTTTTCAACAAAGGGACAGGTTGTATTGTATTTTTCGGTAGGTATTCCCTTGGCGTTTAGCTGGGCTTCGATGGCTAAGGTGGTACCAAACGCCGGAATGATCACCACATCCTCACCTGTAAGTTCATCAAAAGAAACCAGCGGTTTGCCATAAGTATCCTGTAAAAACTGGACACCCCGCTGTTGCAGGTCGGCGTTTACCTGCGGGTTGTGTATCATTTCGCTTAATAAAAAAATGCGTTTGCCGGGGTTTTCATCCACCGTTCTAAAAGCGATCTCAATGGCATTTTCCACCCCATAACAAAAACCAAAATGCCTGGCAAGATAAATTTGCACCGGACCAAAATTTAATTCGGTGGGCGTAAAGTCTTTCTTTAACTTATCCTCCTGTTTTCTTTTATTTTTGACGGCTGTTATCAGCGGACTGCGATAGGTAACCGGTACGTTGAACTGTTTCATAAATGATTAAGGGGGCAAAGTTACAACACAAACTTTTTACAGAAGAGTTTACAGCACCTAAACAACATCAGCACAAACACAGGTTAACTGAAAGGATACTTTTTGAAACCACGCCTGCTTTCTTCTATTTTCAGTTCTATAAACCAGATTATTATCGGCAATTCATCGATGAAACGGACTTTGACAGCAGGTTGATGATGAATATTTTGTAACTATGCTTAACAAAAAATTTACATGACTGGCGTATGTACCTCAAGCTTTTATATCGGTATAACAGGGCTTACTTCTTTTTGGTAGCCGCGTTTATAATTTGCCAGTTGTTCATCAACTTTAAACGCGGAATGGTGGTTTCGCCATTTTATCATTTTGGCATGTACAGCCAGGTAATGAAACCAGATGTAAAATATGCTGTCTTTGAAATAGAGGTGAACGGCGCCCGCTTACAGGGCAAAGACTTTACGCCCTGGCAATGGGACAAGATAAACCAGCCGCTGGTTTATTTTGCCGGCATCCACGACAACAATTTATTTTTTTATAGCGAAGTTCAGCGCATTACGTCAAAAGCCGGCGTCTCAATGGATAGCAGTCATTTCACAATGCCTTGTAACTATCCTCAATTCATTGACTGGTATAAAAGCTATTTAGTAAGGCTGCTGCCCGGTCCGATTAAAAGCCTTGAAATTTATTATCGTGATTATTTCTACCAGCAGGCAAAACTGCAGCCCGCCCAAACCCAACATTCATTGTCTGAGGTATGTCGTTAAACCAGCAACATAGAAAAAATATCGTCGCCTTTTACTGTTTGCTGTTTTATGCCCTTATGTTGTTTAAATGGTGGAGCGGCTTGTTCCTCTACCAATTTCGGCCCGAAATATTTAATACACGTTTCGATTTGGTTTCCTGGTTTCTAATGAATACCGGCCTGCACCAATGGTTAATAAATCAGTCGCTTCGCTGGGTACTATTCGACGTGGCGTTTTATATTCTTCCACTTTTTTATTGGCTGGCATTTTTAAAAAACAGTAAACTGGCCAGGGCGGTAGCCCTTGTTATGCTGATTGTAAACTGGATTTATATTCAGTGCTATACCCTGTTTCCAACAAACAGCATAGAAAGCTATACCTGCTGGCTACTGTTTCCCATACTTTTTTTAACCAGCCGTTTACGCAGCTTTTTCTTTGTGTTACAAGGCCTTCGCTATTACTTCCTTTTTATATTCGCTTCGGCTGGCACATGGAAAATAATACAATTGGGTATTTTTAATGCTGACCAAATGAGCGGGGTACTGCTGTATCAGCACAAGGAATTTCTGACTTCCTCTCCCGGATATTGGCTGACGAACTTTTTTTATTGGCTGATCAATCATCCGTTTTGGGGCTACCTGTTATACCTTGCCGGCACGCTGACCGAACTTTTTTTTATCGCCGGCTTTTTTACCAAAAAACCGGACCGCTGGTTAATTTCGGCGTTTATCGTTTTTGTAGTGCTTGATCTTTTCATTATGCGAATATATTATTGGGAACTAGCTCCTTTTTTGATCACCCTTTATTACAGTCGATATCGACGACCATCGGCCAATGCCCGGTAAATAATTACAGTTTTCTCAAAAAATGGCTATTTGCCTATATTCGCCCCACAATAATATGTTAATTGCTGCGGGCAGCTTTAAAAATTGAATGCTATGAGCGAATTGCGTAATAACTGGACCAAACAAGAAATCTCAGAAATATACAATACCCCCTTACTGGATTTAATATTTAACGCGGGCGCTCTACACCGCAAATACAACGCAACCGGCGAGGTGCAGGTTTGTACTTTATTGAGTATTAAAACCGGCGGATGCCCCGAAGATTGTGCTTATTGTCCGCAGGCTGCACGCTACAATACCGGACTGGATGTGCAGGCATTAATGAAAAAAGAGGAAGTTTTGGCTTATGCTGAAAAGGCCAAAAATGCCGGGTCTACCCGTTTTTGTATGGGTGCCGCCTGGCGCGAAGTACGCGATAACCGCGACTTTGACCGGGTGCTCGAAATGGTGCAGGGCGTAAACGAAATGGGCATGGAAGTTTGCTGCACCATGGGCATGCTGACCGTTGAGCAGGCTACCAAATTGCACAACGCCGGCCTGTACGCATACAATCACAACCTGGACACATCGGAAGAACATTATAGCGATATTATTACCACCCGCACCTACGACGACCGTTTAAAAACCCTGGGCAATGTGCGCAAAGCAGGCATCAGCGTTTGCAGCGGTGGCATTATTGGGCTGGGCGAAACCCACGAAGACCGCATTGCTATGCTGCATACTTTATCTACCCTTCCGCAACACCCCGAAAGTGTGCCCATCAATGCCCTGGTACCCGTTGCCGGCACGCCCCTGCAGCACAATAAAAAAGCCGATATATGGGATATGGTGCGAATGATTGCCACAGCCCGGATACTGATGCCAAAAACTATGGTTCGCCTGAGTGCAGGCCGAAACGATATGAGTGTGGCGGAACAAGCCCTTTGTTTTATGGCAGGCGCCAACAGCATTTTTGCCGGCGATAAATTGCTCACTACGCCCAATCCAGCTTTTGAAGACGACAATGCGATGTTTCAACTACTGGGGCTTAAACCCAGAGAAGCCTTTAAAGCAGAGAAGCAGGTGGTTGAAGCAATGGTAGAAGATTTTGGTAACTAACAGCAGAAATTCTATTGAGAAATTGTTGCGTCGCACATTCAACTATGAATGTCGGCATCATGACCGAAGCGTCAGGACAATGCAATTACAAGGTTTCTATTCAACATGTAGTATCGGTTTAAAAATAGAATTTCAATATAAATGCTTCCCTTTTTAGAGTATATAATCTATTTCTTAAACCGGCATAACATTCCTTACATGCTATCGGGCAGCGTAGCACTAAGTACTTATATACTACCCAGATCAACCCGCAGTTTTGATTTTATTGTAAACCTGAAGCCTGAACACATCACTGAATTTATCTTCCATTTTAAAGAAGGCTATTACTGCGAAAAAGATGCCGTATCGGATGCCATTCGCAACCACAGCATGTTTAATGTGATTGATTACAATTCAGGCTTTAAGGCCGATTTCGTCATACTAAAGAATGAGAAATTCAGGCAAACCGAATTTGAAAGGCGTATTAAATCAAATTTTTTTGGGACTCCTTTATATGTTGTTTCACCCGAAGACTTATTGCTGTCTAAACTTATTTGGATACAGGAGTTACAGAGCAATATTCAGATGGACGACATTAAGAATCTATCGTTGTTAAATGAATTGGACTGGCCTTATATTAACCGCTGGATCAAGTCTTTGAACATTAATACCTTTAATTTACTGCCGCAATGACAGACACGCCAAAACATATAAAAGATCTGCAGTTAAAAATCTGGCTCTCAAAACCACCTATGGAAAGATTGCGACAATTTTTGATCGATAATACAGCGTTATATGCATTTTGGGATAAGGCCAAAGCAGAAAGAAATGGCCAGCTGAATGAATCAGGTGCACAATCGGGCAAACCCAATAATGATTCAAGGCCTTCTGGTTAATACCTTGAATTTTCCCTGCTGATACCTTTTCGAAAAATCAATATGCCATACCTGATAAATCAACCGGGCCTACGTCTCTCTCGGGTGCATTTCAAAATGTCGCATTAAACAATCGTTCGTTATCGCGCTGTGCCCCGTCCGAAGGCGGAGGAGTCTTGCGTTCCGATAGTTATCGAAAGCAAAGCCCGCCTGACCAGAACGGGCAGGCAATCCCCGGTAATTTGTCAACCTGATTATGCAGGGGATTGCTTCACCGCCAGAAGAAGCGGGGCAGGCTGTGACTGCCAATGACACATTTTTAGTCTGATTGATTTATGGTTAACCGTAATTATTCGTACAGCCGATTTTTCACGCAAAGACACAAACGAAAACCCACGCAAAGGACGCAAAGGAAAATCTATGAATCACAAAACTAATACACTTGTACATCTTTGCGTGAAGCTCTTGGCGGCTTTGCGTGAAAACATACCGACTTAAAAAACCATTCAAATAATTTACTCTTTTTTTCGAAGGCCCTTATTTTTATCGCTTTATATAAATCCGCTTCCCGGCACTTTTTAATGGTTTTGGGCATAGAGATACCCAAAAATTAAACATCCAAAAAATGAACCTATCTTAACCAAACAAAATTTGCCTTATGAAAATTCAGTTACAGATATTTCTCATCGTTCCTTTATTTTTTCAAATGGGCTTGACCGCCCAGCCAATCAGCAATACCCGGTCAACAGAATACCGTTTAAAACTGGCAGCAGAAATGGAGCATTCAATGAATGCTGAATTGCTCGACAAATGGTATCCCGCTTGTGTCGACACGGCTTTTGGCGGCTTTCTCAGCACCTTCAGGTACGACTTTACACCGGCTGAAAAACAGGACAAATTTTTAGTTACCCAGGCCCGGCATACCTGGACCACCGCAAAGGCATCAGAATTATACCCGCAAAAAGAATATTACCTGCAATGCGCACATCATGGCTACCTGTTTTTAAAGAATGTAATGTGGGATGACGTTAATGGCGGCTTCTTTAACCTGCTTGACCGCCAGGGAAATGTAATATCCAATACCAAAGCCCCCAAGGAGGCTTATGGCAATGCATTCGGTATTTATGCGCTGGCCGCTTATTATCATGCATCAAAAGATACCGGCGCGCTTAGCCTGGCTAAAAAGGCTTTTTGGTGGATGGAAAAGCATAGCCACGACCCCATTCATAAAGGCTATTTTCAGCACCTTGCCAACGATGGAACGCCTATTAAACGAACAACCGATGTACCGTCCACGTCCGACCTTGGTTACAAAGATCAGAACTCTTCTATCCACCTTTTGGAGGCGATGACCGAGCTGTACCAGGTCTGGCCTGACCCGCTGGTAAGAGAAAGATTATTGGAATTATTGGTGCTCGTAAGAGATAAAATCACTAATGCAAAGGGCGACCTGGTGCTTTTCTTTCAGCCCGACTGGACGCCGGTTTCTTTCAGAGATTCAACTGAAGCCGTCATTATGCGCCATAAGGGTTTAGACCATGTTTCGTTTGGCCACGATATTGAAACCGCCTACCTGATGCTGGAAGCCAGCCATGCTTTAGGTTTAAAAAACGACAAAAAAACTTTGTCGGTCGGCAAGCGAATGACAGATCATGCGCTTGCAAGCGGCTGGGACGAAACGGTGGGAGGCTTTTACGATGAGGGCTATTATTTTAAAAAAATACCAGGCATCACCATCATTAACGACAGCAAAAACTGGTGGGCGCAGGCCGAGGCAATGAATACTTTGTTGCTAATGGCTGAACTATACCCAAATGACCCTTTGGACTATTACAGTAAATTCTTAAAACAATGGAACTATATTAACACTTACCTCATCGATCATCAATATGGTGGTTGGTACGACGCCGGCCTGGATAAGTCGCCCGAACGCAGGACAGCGCTTAAAGGACAGATCTGGAAAGGGGCTTATCACGATTTCAGGTCTTTAAGTAATTGTATTGAAAGATTAAAAAAGATGCAGTAAGTTTATTTTGTAATGGTCAGGGTAAATAATAGTTATCCAATAAAAGACCAGCTAAAAAACGGAACGTATGGAAAACAAAATAAGGGTGGGACTTATTGGATTTGGCGTAGGCGGACAAATATTTCATGCACCTGTTTTTTCAACAGTAAAAGGCCTTGAGCTGGTTGCTATAAGAGCCACTAAAGCCGACCAGGTATTGGCAGCCCGTACTAAATATCCCAATGCTAAAATTGTACAAACGCCCGAAGACATTTGCAACGATAGCGGCATCGACCTGGTGGTTATTTCAACGCCCAACACGGCCCATCATGCGCTGGCTACCCTTGCATTAGAAGCGGGCAAACATGTTGTAATCGATAAGCCCATTACTGTTACCAGTGCCGAAGCAGATGATCTGATTGCCCTGGCAGGAAACCGAAAATTAATTTTATCGGTGTACCACAACAGGCGTTTCGACAGCGATTACCAGACAGTTAAAAAAATAATTGATAACGGCCTGCTGGGCCAACTGGTAGAAATAGAAAGCCGATACGACCGGTTTAGAAATTATTTAAAACCAGGCGCCTGGCGCGAAGAAGACACCCCTGGTGCAGGAATATTGTACGACCTGGGTTCGCATTTAATTGACCAAATACAGGATCTGCTAGGCCTGCCAGAGGCCATTACCGCCGATTTAAGAAAACAAAGAACAGGTGCCGAAGCCATTGATAACTTTGAGGTGATCTTTCATTACCCCGGCATAAAAGCTACCATAAAAGCGGGCATGCTGGTAAGGGAACCACTTGCCCGCTTTGTTGTTTTGGGCACCCAGGGCTCGTTTGTAAAACATGGTATGGATGTACAGGAGGAAGCGTTAAAAGCCGGGTACACCCGTGTTACACTTTCTAACTGGGGCGTTGAACCTGCCGATATCTGGGGAACGCTGAACACAGAAGTAAATCAACATCACTTTGTGGGAAAAATTGAAAGTGAAAGGGGTGATTATGCCGCGTTCTATCAAAATATTTGCGACGCCATAAACGGCACACGCGACCTGGAAGTTACCGCCTGGCAGGCCCGTAATACCATTCGGATGATAGAGCTGGCTATGCAAAGCCATGCCCAAAAACGAACAGTTGAATTTTCCTTTTCCTAAGCCAACACACGCTACATATGAATTTTAAGCAGCAAGCGGCAGCCATGGCCGCAACCTTTGTAAAAGAAAAAGATGTTGTGGGTATTGGGGCAGGCGCTACCATGGCATTTATCGCCGGTATTCTGATAGAGAAAAACAAAGCCGGATTTCCATTGTCGTTTATTACCTCTTCGTATTCAACCCGGCAATTATTTTACGGGCAAAACATACCCGTATTGCCAATGGAAGCCGTAAAAGAAGTGTCCATCTATTTTGATGGCTGCGACCAGTTCGACCACAATTTAAATGCGCTGAAGAGCGGTGGTGGCATTCATACCCACGAAAAATTAGTGGCCGCAATGACAATGCAATTTGTATTAGTAGGCGACGATTCAAAAAGAGTGCATGAATTTGACATAAAGTATCCATTGGTGCTCGAAGTGCTGCCCCAGGCAAACTTATATGTGCAGCATCAATTGAAACTGGCATTTAAAGATGTTACTATTAACCAGCGCATCAGCGATAAAATAGATGGGGCTGTGCTAACGCAAAACGGCAACTATCTGCTGAATATTTTTTTTGAACAATGGCCGGAGCTTTCTTCCATCAATCCATTAATAAAAAATATAACGGGCGTAGTTGAAACTTCATTGTTTTATAACATGGCACACAAGGCGGTAATTGCCGGCGAACATGGCGTTGAGGTATTAGAAAGATGAGCAAAAGTGAATGTTTTCGATAGCCCAAAAATTTCTCCGCTTAAGCAATTATTATGTTCCGGATTATTTTGGTAATAGATGCGGAGGGTGCATCGCAAATTGTCGCTGTTGGTCAGGCGACCAACAGCGGCGCAGTAGGCCGTTGGCGGTCGCCTGACCGCCAACTAATCCCCATTGAGGTGCGACAATTATATATACACCATCTTCAACTGATTTATCTGCAATGGTTTGTGCATACTGCTTTTGTTGCGTCGTAAGCAGGGGGAATTTGGGATGCACCCGTTGCGGATCAGCATCAAATAATGCACGCTCCTTTCGCTTCTATTCAATATTTCGCTTTTCAATAGTGCAATGCATCTTCTGTTTATCTTCGCGCCCATGTATGCATTGATACGCGATATACTTTTCAATTTTGATGCGGAGGCCGTCCATCACTTTTCGATGAACACTTTTAAAACGGTCAATAAATCAGGCTGGATACACCAATTTTTATGCAGTCAGTTTCAGTACAGTCACCCTTCGTTACAAAAAACACTTTTCGGAATAAAGTTTCCTAACCCGGTTGGCCTGGGCGCCGGTTTCGATAAAAATGCTTTGTATTTATCCGAACTGGAAATTTTGGGTTTTGGCTTTATCGAAATTGGCACTGTAACGCCCCTGCCACAAGAGGGAAACGAAAAACCAAGATTGTTTCGATTGCCAAAAGACCAGGCGATCATTAATCGTATGGGGTTTAACAACCAGGGAGCCAAGGCAATTGCCAGCCGGCTGCGCCAGCGTAAAACCAATTTAATTATCGGCGGAAATATTGGCAAGAACAAGGCAACACCCAACGAAAACGCCTGGAGGGATTATGAAATTTGCTTTAATGAGCTGTTTGAATGTGTGGATTATTTTGTGATAAATGTAAGTTCGCCCAACACGCCGGGCCTGCGGGAACTACAGGAAAAATCGTCGCTTGTAAGAATCTTCAGCCAGTTACAAAATATTAATCATGGACAGCTGAAACCCAAGCCACTATTGTTAAAAATCGCCCCGGATCTAACCATCGGACAAGTGGATGACATTATTGAATTAGCAGGCGAAGTAAATTTAAGCGCCCTTGTAGCTACCAATACTACTATAAGCCGTCAGCACCTGCAAACCTCAGCAAAAGAGGTTGAAAAGATAGGCGCTGGTGGATTAAGCGGCAAACCATTAAAAGAAAAATCGTTGGAAATAGTTAACTATATATACAAGCAAACTGCCGGTAAATTACCTGTAATTGCCAGCGGCGGAATCTTTACCGGACAGGATGCTGCGGACCAGCTACGCGCAGGCGCAAGCCTGGTGCAGGTATGGACCGGGTTTGTGTATGAAGGGCCCATGATCGTAAAAAACATTTGTAAGTCGCTGGTTTAAACAAACAGATTTATACTGCTTACCCGATAGCAAAAATATTTTACCAGCAATTCACATTTTACCCAATACACGCAATGCACATAAAAATTGGCCTGACCGAAAATATCATTAATGAGTGCCTCAAGCTGCACTATGGCGACCAGCCTGCAGGCAAAAAATTAAAAAAACGTCTTATCTGGATACCGGCCATTCTGATCTGTTTAGGCATTTACCTTTTGATAGATGAATACCGGCAACCCGAAAAAGGATCCAATACCATCATGGCCTTTTTGTATATAGCGTTTGCCATTAGTTATTATTTATTTATGAGGAAGAGGCTTATGAAAGCAGGAAAGCGTTTGCTCAAAAACCTTGGAGCTGAAAAAAACTTCACGGTCGATATTACCGGCCATCAAATAGTTACAACGACCCCCACTTTTAGTAATACCCTTACCTGGAACGATTTTACCGGAGCACTCATATCCCCTGAAAATGTATTGTTGTACCAAAGCAATAACACGTTTACCATGTTTAATTATTCGTTTTTCAAAACCGGCGACTTTGAAGAATTTAAAAACATGGTTCGCCAAAACGTTCGTCCTTTTCAGGAGGTTTAAAAATAACCTGAACAATTTGATTGATATATTTGCGCCCTAATAATTTTTCATGTAACACCTTCTTACCGCTGACTCGTTAATAAGCTTACTTACCCTTACTATTCTCGAAATTGTTTTAGGGGTGGATAATGTAATATTTGTTTCAATCATAATGGGCCGCATGCCCAAGAGCCAGCAGTTAAATGCACGGCGGGTATGGATGTTTGCCGGTATAACAGTGCGGGTACTTTTATTGATAGTACTCGGCTGGCTGATCAGGCAGAAAGGCAAACCGCTATTTGTATTGTTTGATAAAGGGTTTGATATTGCCAGCCTGGTAATGCTTTCGGGCGGGCTGTTTCTGATTTACAAAACGGTCAAAGAAATTCATCATAAGCTTGAAGGAGAAGAAGAAGAATTTATAGGCACCAATAAAAAGACAGCCAGTTTTGCCAGTGCTATCGGGCAAATAATTTTGGTGGATATGGTCTTTTCGTTCGACAGCATTATTACAGCGGTAGGCATCGCCAAACACCTGGAGATAATGATCATAGCAGTTGTTATAGCAATGTTCATCATGTTTTTATTCAGCCAAAAAATTGCCGATTTCATCAATCAACATCCTACTTTAAAAATGCTGGCTTTATCGTTTTTAGTTATGGTGGGTATGGTATTGATAGTTGAAGGCTGGGCGCCGGAAAAAGCGGAAGGCCTGCATCTTAAAAACTATGTGTATTTCACCATGGCATTTTCGTTCGGGGTAGAATTAATGAATATGCGGCTTCGAAAAAAATCAGCACCAGTACAGCTTAGGGAACCCAGGCTGCAGCAGAAACCGCACGACGATATGGCTCACTAAAATCTATGAAATGTGTAAAAAATACGCCAGGGCAAAAAACTATGACGTATTTGTGCAGGTTTGGTATTTGAAACCATTCAGCCCGACCAAATGACAGTTAAAGATACTGCTGCCAACATCCTGCCGCACTTGCTCGAATACAATTTTTGGCAAAGGTGTTGTTCTACGATATCCTCATATTTGATTGTTCTTCAGGTGTCTGCACATTGAGTTTATATTTTTCCCTGATTTTCTGCATATCTTTCTTCAGCACTTCAGGATGTTTCCAATATTTTTCACTCAAGTTCTCACGACTGTTGCGCATAAACTGTACAGCATCAAATTTTTTATTCTTCTCCATAGTCAGGCATTTCTAAAATTTCTCTTGGCGTTCTAATTTCAATCATTCTATAGCCAAGTTTCAGATTGATTGAATTGTATAATCGGATTCGATTAAGGTTCACAATGTGCTTAAAATTCCAACTTGCTAAAACGTCAGCATGATAAATTGTTGCGAGAGCAATATGTAAAGCGTCATTAAAACTTTTTGATGTTAATGCTCCTTCATTTATATAATTTTCAGCAAGTTGAATGGCTTCGTCTTCAATTCCGATTGTTACCTGAAATCTTCTTGGTATTTCTTTAACCTTATCTTTTATAATTTGAGGTGCTGGTTCAAGTTCTTGCAAAGTCAAATCTGAAAGAACGAGTATTTTCTTTCCTGTCTTAAACTCTTCGATTAATGCGTTTGACCATTCGGCAAATTCATCATCAAAGCAACCACCAATTGTAGATGTGTCTGAATATACCTTCATATCTACAAAGGTACAAAAAGCAATCCTGTCATTATATTGAATTCAGGAGTCCGCGCATTTCTCCAAACTGGCAAAGACCAGAATCTGCCTTAATTCTTGTTTGCGCCTTATCAGTGCATTTCTATACGCAAATACAAGTTATTCAATCAAGACCAAGTCCGGAACATTGCCCACCATGTTTATTTGACATTTGGGAAATTAAATTATTGACACAATAAAGTGGCAGCAACCACGCCTGCAGTTTCGGTACGCAGGCGGGTAGCGCTCAGGCTTACCGGCTGGTAATCTCTGCTTAGTGCCAATTTTATTTCCTCCGGCGAAAAATCGCCTTCGGGGCCTATCAGTATTTGTACCTGGGGCCTCCCCATAAAATCTTTTAATGCAGCCTTTTGATGTTCCTCGCAATGGGCTATTAAACGCAGCGGGTAACGCGCATCTGCCACCACATCGTTAAACGCTGCCGGCTCGCTTAATTGGGGTAACCAGGTTTGCTGGCTCTGTAGCATGGCGGCAATTAAAATATTGCGCATTCTATCCGTTCTAAAATGCTGTTTTTCGGTCCGTTCGCATTTCAA
>JBBRCW010000155.1:0-15504 GCA_038204535.1 Chitinophagales bacterium
AGGGTTCCGTTGTTATTGGGTGTTCCCAATAACATTGCCCGGGTGCCCAGCTTTGTTTCAATGCTCTTTATCCCCTGCGTTAACTGTTCTTCTATTGGCTGCATCTCTTTCAGATATTCGCCCTGGTATCTGGTTAAGTACGGCATTGAACAGCCCGCTTCCTTCAAAACTACATTCCATTTTTAAATATGGTTCTGTGTAAATCTCTAAAGAATTATTTGATGGGCGAGTAATCAGTTGGCTTCATATACACCGACTCTACTTTGGTGGTAAGCGAACCGCCTCCTTTAACTTCTGAAGCAGACTTGGCTTTTATCCACTCCGGGTCTTCTCTAAATGCTTTCCATGAAGATGCCGCTGCAGTGGTATCGTTATGGGCTATTAGGTAGATGAGCACATCTTTTTGTTTTTCATCGGTGGGTTTAAAATAGGCAATATTGGTGATGCCATGCTTTTTAAAGAGGTTAAGGGTATGGTTGCGAAAGCGATCGTGTAAATTGTCGATATTGTTTGCAGACGCGGTATAGGTTCTTAGTTCAAAAACGCGGTCACCATTATCCATGGCAGCTTTATAAGCGGGAGAATAATCTGTGTTGGTAAGAAATACACTTTCAACTTTTGTTACCAATTTGCCATTGGCTTCCGAGGCTTTGGCAACGGCCTGCCACTCGGGATCAGCCCCAAAAGCCTTCCACGAAAGATCGCGGGCTTCGCGGTTTGGATATGACAACATATAAACCAGTTTATTGTCGGGGTTAACCATTGGTAGCCAATAACCTAAATTAACCATTCCATGTTTGGCAAAAATGCGCATGGTATTGTTTCTAAAACGGGCATTAAGATCGTCCAGTTTACCTGGCGCAGCATAGTACGTGCGCATTTCGTAAAAAGGATTTTGTTTAATTGTGTTTGCCGAAGGTTTGGCAATTTTAGCTGAGGAGGATGCACCTGGCTTTGTGGAGGTACACCCAATAGCTACAATACTTAATGCCAGCAATGCAATCGATAATTGTTTCATGATTTGTTTTAATGAGGAGTGTTTATTGTTAAAGGTGGTCCAACCACCTGCATATCATTATCGGCAAAAAGCTGTGCCATTTCTTTTTGGGTTGGCTCGTGATCCAATGCGGCAACCGCAACAAAAAAATTCTCCGGTTTGCCTGCGGGTTGCATCGTAACGGTCATCTTGCCTGTTTCCGAAACCTGTGCCCAGGCATGCGGTATTTTTCGGGGAAGAAAGATGCTTTCACCTTTGGTCAGGCTAAATTTTTCATCGCCTACCTGGAAGTAGTAAGAACCCTCCAAAACATAGAAGATCTCATCCTGCCCGTTGTGAATGTGCAGGGGTGTGCCTTTGCCCGGCGAAAGAGATGTCTGTTCAAATATGGCCAGGTCACCCTTCGTGTCGCTGCCCGACACTTTAACGTCCGGCACGTTGGCGTTTACGCCCTTCAATTTAATATGTCCATGTAACCTGCCTTCTCCCGCCGCAATTTTAAAACCCTTATCGTTTCCCGAAAAAATCTTTTGCCCCCAGGCAGAAGCGCTAAATTGTGTTGCAGCCAGGGTGAGCAGCGCGGCAAGGAATTTATTTCGTTTCATAAAAGAAGTTTGCAGAAAAGTAAAATTGCGTTCTAGTTATGATTTTTAAAACCGGGCAAACCGATAACCTACATGGCTAATCTACGTTAATGGAAGTGCTAAATATAAAGATTTAAGTTGATGAACATTGACTGTGCCAATTATTCGTTTGTTTTTAATGGGCAAATGGCTATTCTGGCGATTTCACACTTTGCCTGGTTAGAAATGCGTTTACGGTAAAGAGTAACCAAAAGGCCGCAATCAGAAATAGCACCTTTAAAAAATCGACAGGCATATTTGAAGCCTTCATATTGATGAACGAAACACCAGGATTTTGCATCAGCCAGCAAATAAAAAATATAGCAATGGTGATGGTCAAAAAACTGAGTATAAATATTTTTTTGAGGGTCTTTGTTACGAGGGGTTGATAAGCTTGTTTGGCAGCTTCCAATTGCACCTGCTTCATAACGCGAAGGGTAAAATCATCCGGTGCGCTTTGTTTGGCTGCCTGCATTATCCTGGTAAGATCAGTATCTCTTTTCATGATAGCTATATTAAATTTTTTAGCTCGCTTTTTAAATGTCGCTCCAACGCCTGGTAGAGGTTCTTTCTTCCCCTATGCAAAAGCACTTTTATGTTTGCCCTGGTTAAACCGGTAACCACTGTAATTTCCTCCACCGATTGTTCTTCCAAATAAAATAGCGTGAGACAAATCCTTTCATTCTGGTGCAGGTCTTTTAAAGCCAGTTGTATGTAAAACCGGTGTTCTGCCCTGATAGCCAGGTCGGCAAATGACGCTTCGGCTATATCGTGCTGTTCGTAATCATAAGCTTGCAGCGGGCTGTTTTTTGAGACTTTCTTTTTGTTAAGGGCGGTATTGACCACTATGCAATAAAGCCAGGTGGTAAACTTGCTTTCGGCTTTAAAAGTTGAAAGCTTTGTGAATGCCTTTACAAAAGAATCCTGTGCCACTTCTTCCGCATCTTCGCGGTTAAGCACTATTTGATAAGCCAGGTTCATTGATACATCTTTATACTTATGCACAAGGGATGCAAAGGCGTTGGTATCGCCGCCAAGTACGGCGCGAATAATAGGAAGGTCGTTTGTATCGGTCACTTGTTATTTGACAACCAATTATGATTTGTGGTTACAATTTAATTTTTTTCTGAGAATATCGAAACCCAATCCCAAATGTAGTCCCCTGAGCATCGTCCCAATACGCCGTCCCCTGAGCGATGTACCCTGAGCGTAGCCGAAGGGAAGGATGTCTTATGACGTTGAAAAATAGCGCACGGATAACACGGATAATACGGATTTTTCGCAGGATGCAAATTGCCTCCTATTCTTCCAATCAATGCCTTTCATGTTCCATTAAGAATAGTGTCATCACGAATAATTGTAACCGAAACCTTTTAGCGACTGTCAAATGATAAAAGTAAACGTATGACAAATAATTTTCTTAGCCCCTTTCTCTTAGTCTTAGTGCTGATATTGATCTTAATGACGATCGTTGCCATTAGCTACCTGTCCATTACTGCCCGTAACAGGGAGCGGCTGGCATTGATAGAAAAAGGAATGAATCCCAACCTGGCCCGCAGCGATTTTTGGATACAGGTTGGCATTATAGCAGGTGGTTTAAGCCTGGGGCTGATCGTGGGCGACCTGTTACCACATTCCACTTATGGCCCGCTGCTGGCATTCATTTTTGCCGGCGCAGGGCTGGTAATCTATAACATCAAAAAAAAGGAAAAAGCAAAAATGGATTAATGTCCGGGTGGTAGGATGACCACTTTGGAACACTGAACGAAACATCATTTAAGTTATACTTGTCGGGAAAATCAGCGGCTATTGTCCGATGTCACTTAGAGTATTCGTCATCCTGAACTTGTTTCAGGATCTCCTGGAAAATATCAGGTGAGATACAGGGGATGCTGAAATAAATTCAGCATGACGGCTCGTTTTAAATGAATCTCTAGTAACGTCTTCCTGATTTTTCGGGCATGGCGGTTAACCTAATGTGAGCTGTCCCGTTAACCGCCGCCCAATAAAATTACCAATGTTAAAGGTAACAATCAAAAAGCCGATTAGTGTTCGGTTGAGCCCCGAACTGCAGTTAAAATATTTACTGAAGATAGGGAGGGCAGGCACAACGTGCTGCCAGCCTTGCACAAATCCCGATTGTTGTGTGTTCGCCTTTAGTTCTGTTATTTAAGTGTAACTTATAATTCTATTAACTGCATCATCATTTTACGTTCTCCTAAATTAATTTCCTGATTCAATAACTTCCTGTCGGCTTTGTCGATATAGTAAATCATGAAATCATTTTTACCATCTCCAATTTCATCCGATACTGTTATTATCCATACATTTCTAACTCCTGAAAAAGCGCTTTCGTATGTCCCGCTTCTAACATCATTAACAGATGCTTTTATAACCCCTGTTTTACCGGATGGGTTATAATCATAAATTGAAATGTCCCTTTTAAAACCTTCTTTAAGAGGTAGCCATCCAATTAATACAGGGTATAGATTGCTGTCAAAATATGCTTCGGTTGTTGTGTCACTGATTATAGTATTCTGTTGTTTTGTTTTATCATGATAAAATCCGGTAACTATTTTTCCAAAGTTTACAACCACGTCCCTTTGCACATTATAAGACGTATGACGAATGGGTTTTAGGGTTTCAATTTCTGCAATCGTTGTGTCAACCCAGGTTTCTTTAACAGTTTTCATATTGACCTGTGTAATAATGGTGACGTATTTTTTATCGCTTATAATTTGAGTGGAAACAGTTCCCACTTCAAATTTTAAAGTGTCTTTAATCGCAAACCATTTCATTTGATAGGTTTGGTTTTTAATCCACTTACTTTCAAAACTATTTTTACCAGGCGTCAGACTTTTTTGTGCATTGCCAGCAATAGCCGTAATCACAAAAAATGTTGTTATTATTAATTTCATCTCAAGTAAGTTTAAATATTGGTACTCTGTTTTGTATTTATTCACTAAGACAAGGTTATTACTACATTACCTTTCTTATGTCCTTTTTCAACATACTCATGAGCTGCTGCAACCTGCGACAATGAATAATGATTATCAAGAACAGTCTTAATTTGCCCGGTTTTCAGCAGTTCTTTAAGTTCCATAAAATAGTTTAATCGCGTCTTAACCGGTAGCATGCCGGTGAATGAAAATTTTGCTTTTTTACCGCCAGATGTTGAAGTGACCAACGATTGAATGAATAGTTGAAAATTAAGAACAGGCGATAGGTAAATACCTTTTTCCTTAAGCGATTTTTTACATTCTGAAAATGACCTTTTGCCAACTGTATCAAAAATTATATCATACTTCTCCCCACTTTTGGTAAAATCATTGATTGTATAATCAACTACTTTATCAGCTCCCAAAGCTTTCACCATTTCTATATTGGCCATGCTGCAAACTCCTGTTACCTCTGCCCCTGCATGCTTTGCATATTGCACTGCATAAGTGCCTAAACCCCCGGAAGCCCCGTTGATAAGCACCTTGTCATTCTGCTTGATATTAGCCATGCCCTTTAAAAAGTTCAATACAGTAATAGCACTTCCACTAACAGGCGTTGCTTCTTCATAGCTTATGTTGCCAGGCATCGTTGATAATACACCTGTTTCATTTACGCAAACATATTCCGCATAGCAGCCAAGTGTGGTTGTTCCACCAAAAACTCTATCTCCAACTTTAAATAAGCTAACATCGTTTCCTACTGCTGCAACTTCACCGGCAAACTCAAACCCAAGTACGGGTTTGTTAGGTTTTTTAAAACCTAAGTAAAGCCTGCCAATATATGGCTTGCCCTTTCTCATCATCGTATCTGCTGCTGTTACAGTAGTTGCATAATTCCGTACCAGAATTTCATTGTCTTTGGGTATCGGTTTTTCTACTTCTTTTAGTTGGAGCACTTCGGGTTGTCCGTATTGCGTACATACAATTGCTTTCATCTTTTTGATAGTTTATATTATTGGTTCGGTTACATGAGTTAAGGGTGTCATGGTTGAAAACTTTCTTTCATTGCAGTTTTTACAATTGTTTCATATTCTTTTAACGCTGCAGCACCAGGCGGTAAACCTATCAAACAATGAATTTGCCCTGCAAAGCATTTGTCCCAAACCTTAACGCCAGCGTTTCTTAATTTGGCAGCATACAAAATACCGTCGTCTCTTAGCGGATCAAATTCAGCATTAATGATAACCGCAGGAGGCAATCCTTTTAAATCTTGTGTAAGTATAGGTGATACTTCCGGATTATTGTATTTGCCGGGCGCATAGTTTTCTATAGCAAAATAGCAGGCTGCCTTTGTTTGAAAATATCCAACTGCATTCTCCCGGTAAGAAACAGACGTCTCCATATTCACAGGTCGTAAATCAATGGGAAGCCCATTCATTATCTGCAGCTTTATTTTATTACTGATGCCGTCTTTTTTTGCCTTTTGAGTTATCACAGCCACCAGGTTTGCACCAGCACTGTTACCTAACAATGCAATGCGGCTGGTATCGCCACCAAATTCGCTGCCATGTTTTGCAATCCATTTAAAAGCATTGTAACTGTCATTGACTGCTACAGGAAATTTGTGTTCGGGAGCAACACGATAATCAATTGCGAAAACAATTGCTGCGTAAGTCTTTGCTTCCTGCCACAATGAATGCTCTAAACCCGGTAACAAAGGAGAAATAAAGCCACCACCATGGTAATTGATTATAATTGGAAGGTTTTGTAAATGAGAAGGATTTAAAATTAATACGGTAATACTATCGGCTGTTATTTTAATGCGTGTTACATCCTCTTTCGGGTAAGGTATTGGCGGAGGTCCTGCAAACTTAATTTGTTCAATAGGCATCTTTCGAAGTTGTTCAAGTGTATAGTCTTCATACTCAATCATCTTTAAGAATGAGGCTACTTGTGGGTCTAATTGCCGTGCAGCGCAAGATTGTGCTAAAAGTGTTTGCTGGTTAAAAACAAGGACAATGCTTAATAAAATAGTTATAGTTGATTTCCTCATGACGCAATTAGTCATTAAATTTAGTTTTAGTTTTTTAAAATTTCTTATCAAATTGTTTAGTCTGTTTGTGTTTTGATACCTGGCGTTGAATTAATTTTTATATCTGTATGCTTAACAGGTTTCCATCTGTAAAGAAAAATGATTGTAATAATCACGCTTATCAACCCGGGAGCACTTGCTTCAAGTCCAGAGCTTCCTCCGGTTAACCACTGCGGCGCATTATTAAATATGGGCTTTAGTAAACTTGTTTGCTCATTACCGCTAACACCAAAACCAAGCAAAGAGCCCTGAACCCAATTTGCCATAAAGTGAAGACCAATTGGCATAGACAAACTTTTAGTTCGTATAAAAGCCAACCCAAACATGACGGATGCTAAAAAGATATTAATACTTGCACACACTTTGATATTTCCAGTCATACCCGGATTATTAAAATGGGTTAACAAGAATAACCCACCTATAATCAATTGAGCTTGCCAATGACCTAAACCATCAAACAGTCTTTGAAAAATAAAAACACGGAAAAGCAATTCTTCTGCAACTGCAACTTCAACAAATAACAGGGTAACAGATAAAAGTGATGGTAAATCAACAGTATTAATATTCCAGGAGGTGAACCCAAAAAGGAGTAAAAATAATGAAGGAGTAAACATTAGAGCAGCACCGATCAATATACCTGTAAAAAGTGTTTTTATCCAACGAACATTAAATGCACCAAAGAGTTCACTTAATGGTTTTCTTCGCAACAGTTGACAAATCAGGGATGCTGATAAAACGATAAGAGCCTGATAAGTCATTTTTACTTCAAAATGATATTTCGCTGAAAGCAGTATAATGGGCAGTGTTATAGCTGCTAATATAAGGAAGAATACTGCTACCCACCAGGTGTTACGTAGTTTGCGTTCAGTGTTTAGAAATAAAGAAAATGTCATGTGGCAAATATTTTTTATTTAAAAAAGAAAGAGTAGCTGATGCCCGGTGTTGGGTTAATTTGTAAGTCTTTATCCCTGGCTGCCAAAGCGGCAACGCCTAATCTTAGATTAATGCCTTTATACACCATCCATCGAAAGCCAAATTCTGCAATGCCTGCATCCTTGTCTTTATAATCTTTGCTCGTTCCCCTTGCGTAAGAGAGGGAACCATAAAAAGAGGAAGGATTTTCCTTTTTACCAACTGGCAAAAACCAATACGTCATTCCTGTTCTAATAAACTCTGTAGTAATGCCTGATTTAAAATTGGTTGGATAATAACCTGCGTGTACAGATATATGCTTGTAACGATACTCTGCACCTATGGATGGATTTCTAAATCCATTGATGCTTATTTCGTGTTTAGATAATTTACTTTGTGAAAAAGCAGTGTCCGTTGAAATGACAACCAGGAAAAGAATAAATAAATTTTTCATATCGTCTTTTTGTTTTTTTTGTTTGACGATACAAAGATGCCCACAGTAAAACCGCTAATACAGGACAAATGTCTATTAATTGGTATAACGCAAATTATTTCTTATTCTGCTAAGGAGTCTGGGAGTTGCACCGAGTATAGAAGCAAGGTACTGCATAGGAAATATATTGGATTATTTCCGGCTCCCTAACCAATATTTTCTCATATTGTTTCTCCGCAGAAAGTACAATAGCATCTAAACGGCTCTCCTCAATACAGCAAATTTGCCATTCCAAAATGTATGGTCTCAATCTCAAACCCACAAAAGTGGCTTATGTGTTAAGAAAACTTAAAGCGAAAAAGATCATATTAACACAGCAAGGTAAAAGGAAATATCTCGCTTCCCCGAATGGTTGCAAAAGATTTTAGCAGTAACCGTAATTACAGAACAACAGCTACCTAAAGTATTGGCCCAAAGCAACAATAATGATATTTCAAATGAACCAGCAGTAAAAGAAAATTACAGAGACGCTTACTTTCAATTGAAGCGTTCCCTCAAAGACTTTATTAAGCAAAGTCCTATAAAAATTGCTGCATAAACATCTAAAAAAAAGTTTAGATATTCTTGCCTAAGCGCCTAATGTTTGGTTTTATTCGGTTAACCCAAGCCCGACGAAAGTTTCCGCAAAAGTTGAAGCCAAGACCAAGTATTGCCCATGGCGGGTGATTTAACCAATTGTCTGCCCGGACCCGAAGCTAAATGTAATTAAATGAAGATTGTTAACACTACAGCCTGGCAGAAGAATAGCCGCCAAAACAAAAGTCTAAAAGGGCTTCCTCGCCTTAATTTGTATTTCTATTTTCTTTTGTTGTGTGGTGAAGTTTTAACCGCTCTGTAGTATAAGGAGTTCACTGCACAGCAGCTATATGCCGGGGCGGCTTGGCCAGCGCACATGGTGGCTCTCCAAGGAGACCCCGGCCAGACTAAAGAATGAGTCGCCAAATTCTAAGAAACACAATTAAAAGTCCCCCTAAACTCAAAATTATTGCCATATATTTTTTAGATGTCCCAGGGCCTTTGTTAATAATAGCCAGCAATGCTGATAAAAGTGCAATGCCTGCAACATAGTATTGGTAACCGAATTGAAGCATCTCTATTAAACCAAAGAGTGCCTGTGTTTTTCCGCTTGCCTTTAAGTATGCTTTTGCTATTTGGAAATTAATAATCACTGTCAGTGCAATTGAAATGACACTTAAAAGAATTGATAAATCTAAAAGTCTTTTTTTCAAAATAAGATATTTGAACATAGGTATTTACGGTGATGCAATTACGTACAACTTTAAAGCGTCTGCGATGTGACGAAAATAGAATTACTGTCCCCATGGTAAAGCATATAAAGCTCCATTGAAAGACTTCTCTTGAGCCGCGTTCCGTCCGCCGCCATATTGCAAACACACTGTTAGCCGAATTTCATCAAGCATGCTTGCTTCTAAAACCTAATACAATGAAAGTTAAACCCACTAACATCAATATTCCAATCGCCACAAACTCCCCTGCAACACTTTATGTTCAATACGATTTAGTAATGATTGAATTTAGGCCTCCACAGGTTTGATATTCTGATTAAGGCGAAACAAGTTGTTCGGGTCATATTTCCTTTTCAAAGCCACTAATCCTGGATAGTTGTTGCCATATGCTTCTTTTACGCGTCCTTCCCCTTCAACTCCCAGAACATTCACATATACCTTATGGCTTGAATAAGGTTGTATGGCTTCCCAAAAATTCCGGGTCCAACTTATATGTCTTTCATCTTCTTGCTTGTCAACCCAGTTGGAACCAATAATAAGATCGAATTGAGAGAGGCGATGCGGAAACGCAGTTCCACCTTCAGGTTCACGGCTTGAAGCGCCGCCATAATACTCGAGTAAAACTAACGAGAATGGAGAGGGCATATCCGCCGCATAAGAAATGATAACATCAATTGACTCATCAGACAGATCTTGCAGGAAGTTGGATTTCCAGTAATACCGGTTACCATGAGGGGCAGCAGTGTCGGGCAGGGTTTGCATTTGAATGTAGGGTATAGGTGCAATCAAATCTGCTACCGGGGATCCGAACTCACGAAGAGGTTTTAGAACAGTTTCCCCCTGCTCCATGTCCCCGGCATAGCATCCTACCAAGGCCACTACTGGTATCCCGTCAGGCGATGTCATCAAACCAGTGTAAAGAGTAAGTTCTTCCGGAGCTGTTTTCATAAACTCGCGGTAAAACTTAATAACCTCTTTTGCTTTTTCTCTGGGATGAATAATCATCCCGCCCAAAACTGTATTTACTTTGTGTAACCGGAACTTCATTGAAGTTACGATGCCAAAATTTCCACCGCCACCACGAATGCCCCAAAATAATTCCTTGTTCTCGTTTGCGCTGGTTCTCAAAAGGTTTCCTTCGGCAGTTACAACGTCTGCTGCTAACAGGTTATCGCAGCTTAGCCCATGCTTTCGAACCAGCCATCCTACACCGCCGCCCAATGTGAGCCCAGCCACACCTGTAGTCGAAATTATTCCACCCGTAGTAGCCAACCCGTGTTTTTGAGATGCAGCATCGAAATCACCCCAGGTAGCTCCTGTTTCTACATCGGCAATCTGCTGTTCAGGGTAGACCTTTACTGACTTCATAAGTGACAAGTCAACCATTATACCGCCATCGCAAACTGCATTACCCGTAATATTATGCCCTCCTCCTCTTACCGATAGCAACAGGTTATTGTCCCGGGCAAAATTCACAGCAAAAATAACATCCTCCGAATTTCTGCAGCGTACAATCAATGCTGGTTTCCTGTCAATCATGCCGTTCCATACGTTCCGTGTCTTATCATAACCCTGGTCACCAGGCAGAAGCAAGTCTCCGGTAAGCTTTTTTCTGAAATCAGTTACTATTTGTTGTTCTATTTTACCAGCTGGGGTGAGAGTGATGGGTTCCATTTTTAAATATTTAAAAGATTCTCGTTGATTGCTAAAAATCTAATTTCATTATTGAGCAAGTCAACTTATTTCGGTCAACTCCTAAAAATACAAATCCCCACAGCCATTTTGCGAGCAAAAACCAAACTTTATTTAGAAAAAACGCTGATACGATCGGTAATGACGAAATAGGAACCCTTTCGAAAATCTAATGCGGGTTTTTTATCGGTTAGGTAAATAAGCGGGGAGTGAAAGGAGCCCTTAGATATAGACAGCTCTCAAAGGATTGTGGCCCTTTTTGAAACCGCGGTAAATCCCAAAAAAAGTGCCGAGAGAATAGCCGCAAAGCATTCATATAAAAAGCTGGTTGTTTTTTAAAAATGGCGACGGACGTAATAGCGATAACATGTAGGTTGAAATAAAAACAGCACGCAAAAGGCCGCAATTTAAAGAACCGGAAATGCGAAACATTTACCAGGTCGTCAAAAAAAAAGGACAATGAAAAAAACAGCAATTCCAATATGGCCAGGTTACTAAGCGTACACAAAAAACCTAAAAATCATAAGTTACTTTACACCCAATAGTTGCGCCTGGTGCAGTCAACAGGGGTTAAAACAAAAAGGCCCCTTTAAGTCCCATCTTATCGGGGCTTCGTTTTGGGGGCTTTTCGTCTACTCCACCCAATGTTGTGCGTTCCCTTTTACTTCGCTTCGTCATTTTCCAATTAGTATCTTGTATTCTGTCGGAATTTGCACTCCATTAAATTGATTGGTCAGTCCGTAAAATATCAAAACTGTCAAGCAAAGTCCTAAAAATAAAATGCCTTTTGATTGTTCGTTTGGTGTCAAGCTGAAAACATTTTGCTTCATTTTCTTGCTATGAATTGATGCAATGTGTCCGAAGAACGAGAAAACTGCAAGTCCGTAGTAAGGAATGAAAAATAAGTTGTATGGAAAAGTATTTAGTCCTGCAACTCCGAAATAAAAGTTTGTGTCAAGATGCAAATAAAACCGACCGCCCAAAACTGCGGTTAAATGAATGACTAAAAAAATCGCCAAATAAAGTCCTGTCCAAATGTGTAGTTTGTCAAAGTTTGATGTTGCAGTTTTTCTATTTGCCCTGAAAAGTTTAAGTCCTGAAATTATTTGTACAAACACAGCACTCAACAAGATTGTCTCTAAGAAAATGTTGCGATAAAAAAGTCGCAAAGTATTCATAACTGCAATGTGTCTGTCTGCACCAAAAATGCTACAAGTGTGATTGAATAAATGAAGTCCAACAAAAATCGTTATTGTCAGTCCCGATATGTAATGAAGTCTTTTTATTCTCATACTTGTTTGTCAGTTACGGGGTCGCTCTAAGATGACGCAGAAATCCTAAAAATACGAATCCCTACAGCCATTTTGCAAGCAAAAGTCAAACTTTATTTGGAAAAAAGCGCTGGTAGGATCGGTAATGGCGAAATAGGAACTCTTTCGCAAATCTAATTCGGGTTTTTTAGCGGATAAGCAAATTAGCTGGGTGTAAAAGGAGCCCTTAGATATAGACAGCACTTAAATGGCCGCGGCCCTTTGAGGAGACCGCGGTAAATCCAAAAAAAAAGTGCAGAGAGAATAGCCGCAAACCATTCATATAAAAACTGGTTGTTTTTTAAAAATGGCGATGGACGACATGGCGATAACATGTATGGTAAAATAGAAACAGTATTCAAACGGCCGCAATTTAAAGAACCGGCAAAGCGAAACATTTACCAGGTCGTAAAAAGATAAAAGGCAATAAAAAATGCAGCAATACCAACATGGCTTAATTACTAAGCGTTTACAAACCCAAAAAATCATAAGTTACTTTACACCCAATGGCTGATATCAATTGGCTCAACACATGAACCCATTATGAGCCAATTAGGAGCTAATTAAAATATAGTTCGTTCCTGCTCCATTATCACCAGTTCTTTTAAGGATTTTTAATTTTTCAACAAGTTCTGTCAAGTCTCTTGTTGCAGTTGCTTTAGAAACAGCATTTAGTGCCTGATAATCACTATTATTTATTTTCCTTTTTCTTTCAAGCACAAAGCTGCTTTTACCTGCCTGTCGCTAAGGGCAAGCGATTTGAGGTATTGCTCATTATAAATATCTTTTCTAAACAGGAGTTTACTGCACAGCAGCTACATGCCAGGGTCCCTATGCCTACACACTAGGCTTTGGAAGGAGACCCCGGAAAGACCAAAAATCCAGTAGGGGAAATATTTAAGTAAGGTAATTTCCTTATCGCCCCTTTTTATGATCTTCACCAACAGTTTCTTTGATAAGGTTTGCAGGTGAAAGAACACCTGCAAAGGCGGAAAAGCCAAATTGAATAACAAAAGTACATATTACGAACTAAACTCCACCGATGCTGGTCAGGCACTGACAATTGATAGTGAGCGATCAAATGTTCAGTGCTTTAATGTCATGCCCGTAGTTTGCAAATGCAATGTTTGCGGTTCGTGCATCTTGTTAAAAAGCTATAGCCATTTCTTAAACCATTCAATCGTCATTTCAATGTGCTTTGGAGTGAACCGATGCGTTTCATTTGGCTCGACATCTATCTTCAGCTTATCTAGTGCTTTTTTAGATTTATAGGCAGTCGTTGCCGCGTCGAAAGCCAGTTGGGCACCCGGCAAAGGGCAATTCTGATCATTTTCTGTACTCAGCAACAGCAAAGGGCGTGGTGCAAACAGCCGAATCATCGAAGGGCAGTCAAATTCGTCTGTTATTCCGGGAAGCAATTTATTCCAGAACGTTTTTATATTTCCAGTATTCACACTGGTATCTCCAAGATCACTTGCAGCTTCAACGTGGGCGTCCCAGATTGTTTTTGCACGGCCCTGCCAACGATCATTTTCCAGGGACCATTTGAAACTTTGTATTGCAATCACCGGTACTGCCACCTTGATCCTTTTATCAATAGAAGCAGCCAGCCAGGTTTCAATACCGCCCTTAGAAATTCCCATCATACCAATACGCTTGGGTTCGACATCAGATCTTGTCAGTAAATAATCTACTAGTTTCCAGAGATCAAAAACGGTATCATAGAAAAAAGGATATTCCTGTTGAGTAATGTCTTTATTTTTCCAGGCATTAATAATGGCTTTTACATAATTATTCTGATCAGAAACTGATTTCACCCGGTCTCCAAAATACCTTCCATCTATGGCTACAGCCATGAAGCCTAATTTTGAAAAGCGGTAGAGCAAAGTTTTGATTACGGCCATATCCTTATTCCCATTTGTTCCGTGAAGACAGATGACAACAGGTAATTTCTTAATTTTTTTTGAAACAGGTTTGTAAATCAACATAGGGACTTTTTCATCTGCTTCGGAATAGAAATAACCTTTTTCGATGAATACAGAATCTGTGAGGAAAGATTGAATTGAAGGTTTTGGAGCAATGAGGGGTCTTTGCAATAAGGCTCTAAAATCCTGTCTTATTTTATCAACTGGCAGGAACTGTGCATGTAGTGTTGATAAAGTAAAAGATAAGATACCATACACTAATGCTGTAGTAGCCCATATTTTGTTTCTTTTCTGTAAGTGTGTGTTTTTCATGTAATACCTGTTTTTCTGGTTATTACGATTCTATAAAAGTAATATGTGATTTTTGTTCTACATGTAAAAGTTGTAAACTAATCGTAGTATTTAACCTGGATCTTTAATATATTCCTTATTGAAGAAAGAGGTTCAAAAGCCCACTGCGCTATGAACTGAAACCACCGCATAATATTCTTTAGCACCCCCCCGTCAAAAACCGCCCGCCTTATCACAGAAAAGCCCGCCGAAAATCGGCGGGCTAAGGTTATCATTATTTAATAGCGTCTATTGCGACCACTCAGTGGGGGTTCTGTCCCAGCGGTGGTTTTTTAGCTGGGCAAGCAGGTTGGCGGGCAGGCCTTTACCATCGCTGGTATTCATGTTGGCTATAACGTTTCGAATTTTGCGCATGCCTGGTATGGTGGTCGATACATCGGGGTTGCTTAAAATAAACCGCAACGCCATCTCGGGTAAATTCTTTCTTTCGGGTACCAGCGGTTTTAAGGCGTCGGCATGGTCCACGCTTTTGTTTAGGTTTTCGGGTACAAAATAGGTACCGCGCCAGTCGCCTTCGGCAAAGGTGGTTTCCTTTGTCATGGTTCCGGTAAGGGTGCCTTCATCAAACGGAACGCGGGCAATGGTGGCAATATTTAACTGGCGGCACAGCGGAAACAGGTTGTCTTCGGGCGCCTGGTCAAATATGTTGTAGATGACCTGCACGGCATCTATTAAACCGGTTTTCAAGGTCTCCAGGCTGTTATCGGGCTCCCAGCGGTTTACGCTTATGCCCCAGGCCTGTACTTTGCCCTGCTGAGTTAATTTTGCAGTGGCCTCTTTCCATTCATCCATTTGGGCCCAGTTATCTTCCCACACATGAAACTGCTGCAGGTCTATGGTTTCGGTGCCCAGGTTTTTCAGGCTTTTTTCGGTGTATTCAATAATGTAGTCCGCCGGAAAAACATCTTGAAGTTTAGAGGAAG
>JBBRCW010000156.1:0-15137 GCA_038204535.1 Chitinophagales bacterium
AATCTCAGGGTAAGCTTAAACTCCTCATTAAACCTTCCGAAAAGAATATCTTTTCTTTTCTTGAAGGCATCAGAAAAGTTATCCGCAAGGCACGCAGTATCACACAAGCCGGGCTCATCAGACAACTGAACTCCAAAATCAGGGGATGGGTCAATTTCCACCGCAGTGTGGTATCTAAAGAGATATTTAAAAAGATGGACAAAGAAATATGGCGATTGATTTTTCAATGGGCCAGACGCCGTCATCCTAAAAAGAACTTAAAGTGGATATTCCATAAATACTATAAACGTATAAAAGGAGTAAACTACCGGTTCAGCGGGTCGGAAATACAAAGCGATGGAACTGTAGAGGAGTACACACTTCTTATGTTGTCATACATGCCTATTCGAAGGCATGTTAAAATCCTGCAACCGGCACACCCTTACGATGCCCAATATGATGAATATTTTGAAAAGCGAACATCTGATAAATGGAAGAACAACAGATACAGGTTTTATGTAAAAAGTAAGATCAGCAACTTCCAGAAAGATAAATGTCCTTGTTGCGCCGAAGAGTTAACGATTAGCCAGAACTGGTGTGTAAGTCTGAAAAAGAAAGCCTCAAAAGGAGGCATATATAAATCAGATAACCTGGATGTCATCCACTACAAGTGTTACGAAGCGTGGCAACCGAAAAGATATGCATATGTGAAACCGGCCACCAATATAAACGGTGGCTTAAAACGGGCTTGAGCCGGATGATGGGAAACTATCATGTCCGGTTCTTAGGGGGCGAAAGAGCAGCAATGCTCTTAGCTACCTGGTGCATCCCCACCTGCAGCAATACTCAATCTTTATGTGTCATGCTTCGAGAATTGTATAGTATTAAAGTACCCTAAAAAAAATGACAAGAGATATCTTAACAAAGCCAAACAAATTAAAACCAGAGAACACTTTACCTTCCCTGATTATTATAAAGACAGGATAGTAAAATTAATACCCTCTGAAAAAGTTACCGCCTCAATCCCTCTACAAGAAAAAAGATGGTATAAGAAAATACCTTTAGAAAAACGGTATTTGTTTGCATACACACTATTGCCGCAATTATGGCTGATATATTCCGGTTTTTAGTTGCAATTTGTATTGGCGCACTTACCTTTCTGATCTGTCTACTTTTCAAGTACACGTACACGGATTACTCTGAGGGATATCTGCTTCAATAACCAGCGACTCGCAGTTAATAGCGTACATAACATTGACCAGTTGTAATTCCTGCTGTCTACAAAACTGTCGCTTTATGAGGCGTAAGGCAGTACTTAACCAACCGGGAGACTTATAAATTTATTATAAGTACTTGTCTACCGTTAAAACACTTTGTAAATACCGTTTATAAACCCCATATAATTGTAGTGTAAAATACCTAACTTGAACTTATTAATATTAGTACCTGTTAAGCACTAACCTTAAAAACCACTAACGATGAGCAGAAACATAAACACAGCACCACCAACAAAAACAGCATTAGAAGGGAAAGAGGTTGCACAACCCGAATCTCCGGATAATTATGCTGCGCAGATCGTAAAACTAATACCCACTGAAATAGTCGGAGTGTATCTTGGTTTGCAAAACCTAGTTTCCAGTCTTGTTGAACCTACCCGCTATGTAACACAGCTTGTCTTCTTTGTTATCATTTTAGCTATTACGCCCCTTTATCTGAAAACAGTAGGTGGCATTACCGACAAACGCCAGCGAATGATTGCCATCATTTCGTATTGTATCTGGAGCATCTCACTTGGCGGACCATTTGCCTACCTGCTCACTAAATATGATTCTCCTATATCCGCAGAGATCATAGGCGGTGCATTGATCATGATCTATACATTGGTTGTGCCGATACTCTATAAAAAACCTGCTGGCTAATTAAACCTTAATCACCACCACATATATTTTTTTATGCCAAACCCAAAACGAAAAATACTGGAAGCAGTTGCAAAGATCCAAGCAAGTCATCCCGAACTTGCAGATGAGTTGAATAAACTCCGTCGTGATGATGAGATTGTATCAGAAGCAAGAGAACTGGCTCCAAAGATCAGTGCTTTTGACGACGGATTGGAAGGTGCAGGTGGACCCAATTTTGCACTGGAGACGATTGTGCTTCGTATAGGAAGACCGGTACTTGCTATTTCGCATGATAAACCAGTGCTTGAATTCGCCGATGCGAAAAGTAAATTCTGGAAAGAAAAATTACAAAGCGCTTCGTCATTATTAATACCTCCTGTCAAAGCGATAGGTCGTATTGAAGTGGAAAATCATCCGGACTATGAGTGGCTCGGCACAGGCTGGCTGGTTAATAATACTACTGTTGTTACCAATCGCCATGTAGCAAATTTATTTGGAAGAAAGAACGGTTCCAAGTTCGTATTCCGCCAGGGAGAAAGCGGAATGATCAAAGCTTCTATTGATTTTCTCGAAGAGTTTGGTCGATCCGAAGAAAATACATTTCAGATAACAGGCATCCTTCATATCGAAGACGAGAACGGTCCTGACATTGCACTGTTGAGGGCAGCACCAGTATCCGGTAATGTTTTACCACAGTTCATTTCTTTATCAGATACTGTGCCGGTCAAGGATCAGGAAGTGGTAGTGATTGGTTATCCTGCACGCGATAGCCGCATACCCGATCAGGATCTGATGTTAAGTATTTTCGGAGATGTATATGATAGGAAAAGACTCGCACCAGGGCAGGTAAAAGGAATCGCAGGTGGAAATCTGCTGCATGATTGTTCAACGTTAGGAGGTAATTCTGGCTCTGCAGTACTCGATCTTAAAACAGGCAAAGCAGTGGGTCTGCATTTTGCCGGTCGTTTTCTCGAATCAAATTTTGCAGTGCCTGCTGCTATTATCAAAGAGAGATTAAATACTCTTCATCGACCCTCTCCCAAACCAGGTGGCAGTAAAAAGAATGAAGAGCCTGATCCGAATACAGGAGATAAAACTATATCACAATCACCATCTGTACAGGTAGGAAATAATTCATTGGATGTTACAATCCCAATTCATGTTTCTATTCGTATGGGAGAAATCGTAAGTGCCAAGGTTAAAAACGCTTCCGATAAATCAACTGCTACTACTGATGCGGACGAAGCAGAAGAATTTATTACAGAAGGCAACCCTGCTGATTACGATGACAGAGAAGGTTATGATTCAGACTTTTTGGGTGAACATGTTCCGTTGCCAAAAATAAAATCTGCTACCAAGAAGAAAGATATTCTTCAGTTCGGTAATAATAAGACTGAGTTGAAGTATTGTCATTTTTCAGTAGTAATGAACAAGAGTCGTCGTCAGTGTTTCTTTAGTGCAGTTAATATTGATGGAGAAAGTTCTGTTCCAATGAAACGCGGTGGCTGGCGACTTGATCCACGTATTCCGGATACTGCACAGATCATGAAAGAATGTTATGGCAATGCACCAAAATTCAGTCGTGGCCACATGACAAGAAGAGAAGATCCTATCTGGGGCAGTCAGGCAGATGCAAGTTTGGGAAATTTAGATTCAATGCATGTCACCAATACTGTTCCGCAAATGCAGAACATGAATGCAGGTATCTGGCTGGCATTGGAGAATTATGCATTGCAGAATGCAAGAAAAGATGATCAGCGTATTTCTGTTTTCACCGGTCCAGTTTTTAAACCCAGCGATCCTGAACGTTTCGGTGTAACTATTCCTATCAAGTTCTGGAAAGTAATTGCATTTATTCATGACGATACCGATAAACTGTGTGCCACAGGTTATGCAATTTCACAGGAAGAATTTTTGCAGGAAGAAGAGTTTGTATTTGGTAAACATAAAACGGCACAGATTTCTATTCGATCTATTGAAAGAGAAACAGGTTTATCATTTGGATATCTGGGTGGACTCGATCCGTTCGAGACAGCAACAGAAGCATTAGAAGGACCTGTTGCTCCACTACATTCATTGACTGAAATACGATTTGTTTAACCCTATAATCATATAGTCATTATATGGATGATATTCAGGAAATAGAATTAACGAGCGAACAGCGGGAGGAATTGGAATCCGCATTTTTAAATGCATTCAATCATGATGACCTGGCGCGAATGCTTCGTTTAAAAATGGGTATTAAGATCGGTGAAGAATTGAACTTTGCCCGGGGTTTAAAATGGGTAGTGACCGATCTGATTGATATTGCTATTAGCGGCGGATGGCTGGTAAGATTAATACTGGCGGCCAGAGAATACAAACCAGGCAATATTTATTTAAGAAGGGTGGCAGAAAAGCTGAACATCTCCCAGCCTGAAGCAATTAGCAAGGAGAATATAAGTCTCGCAAAGGATGTCCAGGGGAATGATCGCCTGCTTGAAAAGATTGTACGAAAACGGGCACCATTTATTCCGTTTAATAAATACACAGAACAGTTATTATCAATGGGCGGTCAGATTGCCCGTGTTGAAATACCTGAAGGAACAGAAGCCGGCACCGGTTGGCTGGTAGGTCCCAACCTATTATTGACGGCTTATCATGTTATCGAATCCATTGATAAGAAAGAAAATGGTCTCGACTATAATGACCTTTCCTTCCGGTTTGATTATACTACGGAGAATGGGGTACCACGAACCTGTAGTGTAAAAGAAGATTGGCTGATCGATCATGCTCCTTATTCGGACCATGATCTGAAACCATCTTCGAAGGAACCGGCACCAGCTGAATTGGATTATGCATTGATAAAGTTGGCAGAAAATGTCGGCGATGACGTAATGCCCAATGAAGCAAAACGTGGATGGATAGAAATTCCTGAACATCCTGTTGCAATGTCGCCGGATGATTTTGTTATGATTCCCCAGCATCCAGATGGACGACCGCTGGAACTCGCTTTCGGTGCTGTAATTAAATATAATAAAGCCGCCAACCGGGTACAGTATGATACAAACACGGAGCATGGTTCATCAGGTTCGCCCTGCTTCGATATCAGTCTGCAACCCTTTGCATTACACCATGCATCGGGCCCTTCAAAAAATTTGGATTATAATCAGGGTGTACCTTTGAGGGAAATCATTAAATTGATGAAGCAACGCAATGTGATACCATTCTGGAAAAAAATCAAGTAATAGCTATGACTGTCCGTGAATTATTTGAAAAAGAACTTTCGCGTTTTAACAAAAACCAGTTAGAATCAATTGTCAAATCGGCAATCGATGAAAAACTGGATCATTTGACGATGGCGAATACGATTCCAAAAATCGTCACTGAACTATTGAATGAGTTGGAAAGCGAACAACTGAAGATCATTAGGTTTTTGATATACCTGAGAGAGTTTGGGCCTTCCACGGAAATCCGGGGTACTGCTATTAATTACCTGGGTGAATGGCTGGGGCAACCTGTCCTGGTACAGGACCCCTATACGGAGTTGGTTGTCTTTGGAGATCCTTTTGCCGATCGCCAATCGTTTAGGGATAAATTAAAATCGTTATTTAATGCGCAATATAACCGTGCATTGGCCACCAAAGGGCCACGCTATTGTGGCCGTTCTCATTCAAGGATACTTGTCCGGCATGTAGGACAACAAATAGGCGTCAATGTAGTTTATATTGATCTTTTGACTTCAACGGTAGGTGAAATAATTGATCAATTGGTGAATGAGATGCAGCTGACAATAAACAAAAGAGATCCGCTGGCGCAGGATGCTACGAAAACAAAAGACTTCCTGGAAAAGTTTCGTGGTATTTCACAAAATCAGTTCTTTCCTGCAAACACACGTTGCTGTATTGTTTTCGACCACCATGATCTGCCCGAAACACTTCCTTCAACAAGAGAGTTTGCCGAGCTGATGATTAAGGATCAGTTGGAAAATTCGCTTAGAAATGTATGGGTTGTAATGCTTGGACTTGGCACATGTACACAGATATCGCAGGTAGACATTTCGAAAATGATTGCCGTTGACCTTTTGCGGATCGAGCCTGCAGATATAGAAGCGTATATCAATGAATTGCATGTAAAGAAAAACCAACAGCCGATGGATCCTGGAGCACTACTGAAAGAAAAGCAAAAAATTCTTGACGGTCTTTCATTGCCATTAGAAACTCTCGATAGCATGACGACAATGTCTGCACGTTTGCACCAATATTTTTAACTGATACAATATTTGTGATATGCAACTGACAATTTCACCAGAAGAAGTACAGAAGTATATTGACTCATTGCAACTGGATAATGCAACCGAATCGTCCATTGATATTGATTATCAGAACGCAGCCTGTGTGCTTTACTGGTTTGATCCTGAAGAATTGCATCCATTCAGTATTGAACAGGGTACTATTCTTCACACGGAGAAAAAAGGATGGTATAATTTCCTCCGGTTTTGCGATCCGGTGCCAAACAGATCAAGTGGTAACTGGTGGCAGTTACGCCCAACGATCCGCCGTACTGCCGTGCAGCGCTTGCACGAAAAAGATAAAGTGATACAGGCACTCGATACAAATAATAATCGTGGCGCTTTTGAGGAACAAAAATTGTACGAATGTGTATTGCGTAATCAAACGATTCATATTAATGATATGCCTCGGCAAATGCTGGTGAAATTATCCTCCATTGTTGATTGGGTAACCGGTATTCTTCCTGGCATAGATGAAACAAGCAGGCAAATTAACAGGGCTATTCCTATGGCAGACCTTCTTATGCCCATGCATCGGCTTGCTAATGAAAGTTTTGTTGGACGGAAAAATGAGCTGGTTCAACTCGCCCAGTATATTGGCATCACACCCATTTCATCTTCTGCTATTCAATCAGCTACCCGTTTTATTACTCAATTGTTTGTTAGTATCGACAAAAACCCGCCATTCCTGATTTATGGACCTGGCGGCGTTGGTAAATCGACATTGCTCGCAAAATTTATCCTTGATAATACAAACAGCAGTGATACAGAACCTCTTCCTTTTGCTTATCTCGATATCGACAAAGCAGTGATCGACCTGGAATGGCCCGAATCCTTTGTTATGGAAGCCGCCAGCCAATTGTCTACCCAGTGCCCTGAACAAAGCAAGCGGCTGATTGAATTAAAGGAAGAGCTGGAACGTCATCGGTGGGGTTTTGATTCAATCGAAATCTCCAAATCATATAAACCGTCTGCGAGTTATGCGATACCCAACTTTGGCATTATCGTCGGCTCTGTTAAAACCCCTGTATTGCTGGTAATTGATACGTTTGAAGAAGCGCAATTCCTTGGAGAAGACGTGGTGGATGTTGTTTGGAAACTACTGGCAGATTTGCAAAAAGCAGCACCGAATCTCCGGATAGTTATAGCGGGACGATCGCAGGTAAAGAAATCAGTAATTGAGTTGCACCTGACTGAACTGTCAAAAGATGAATCACGAGAGTTGCTTCGCAAAGGGCTTGCAAGCCTGAATATGAGCGACAGCAACCGGGATAGTATTGTTGACGAGATCATCAATATGGTAGGATTAAACCCTATGAGTCTTCGTCTTGCACTAACTATTGTAAAAGACCAGGGAATAGACAAATTGAAAAAGATTGAGACAAAAACCTTATTTTTTATAAAGCTCCGGGAAGAAGTTGTCCAAGCAAGATTGTATGGGCGTATTCTCGCACACATACATGATGATGAGGTCAAGAAATTAGCTTATCCCGGACTTATCGTCCGACGGATCAATCCTGAAATTATTTTAACGGTATTATCCGGGCCATGTAAACTTGAGATCAAATCTATACAACAGGCAGAAAAGCTGTTTAATAAATTATCAGATGAAGCTTCACTGATGTCGCAGGAGGAAAAAAGCAATGCGTTAGTACACCGGTCCGATGTACGGAAGTTAATGCTGGAAGATCTGAAATCAAAAGTACCGGCAGAAACAATTCGCTCAATACATGACCTTGCGATAGAATTCTATTCTAAAAAAGATGATCTCATTTCCCGGACAGAGGAGATCTATCATCGTTTGTCAAGGGGAGATGATCCTAAACTCATTGGTTCACGTTGGCTGAATGGTGTTGAACCGGGATTACGTACTGCACTGGAAGAATTGCCGGTTGATGCAAGAATATGGCTGTCCGGTAAACTCGGTGTTACACCCGACAGTAGTTTAATGAAAAAAGCAGGCCTTCAGAAATGGGAAGAGATCGCAGCGCGAACAGCTCAGCGATATCTTACCAATGGCGATGCAAATAAGGCACTCCAAGTAATGCGTGAACGAACAGAGCGTTCTCCGTTAAGTCCTTTATACCGACTGGAACTTGAAACGCTTCGTGTGCTGGGGTTATATGATGAAGCTTCATTCGTTGCTGCTGAAGCGCTTGCAGCAGTATCAGGTGCTGACAGTCCTGCATTCACCAGCGTCCTTCTTTTACAAGCTACCCTGGTAAAAGAAGGACAGGGAAACCTTGTTGAAGCATTAGAATATATTAAGGAAACTGAAAAGCTTCTTACTGATCCGCCTGCAGATATTTTAGAGGCATTACGAATTTATGTTACTCATATACGCCTGCTCAGAAAAAAAGGCGAAGCAGAAGACAGGGAAAGAAGTTTATTGATTAAAAAAATGATACAGCTAATCCGCAGGAAAGATGATACGGACGATATAAATCTTAATGACTTAATCACGAAAAAGAAAGTATTACAGGTAGAATCCTCTGTTCTTTCCTCATTACGCAGCAATCCCGCCCTGTTGCAGGAGCTGGTAGCAGAGTCCGGGAAAATAGTCCCTGGTCTATTGGACAATGCAATCGACTGGCTGGGTATTGATGTGCAAAACAATCTGCAAAAGGATTTATTAGCTAAAGCGTTCAATGAATGGAACAATGAACTTTCATCATTTTCTAAATCAAAGTTCGGTGAGCTTGCCGAGAGGGCAGGTATTAAGGGAGAAGGTGTAAGTGTAAACGACTGGTACCAATTTATCGCGGATAATACGGGTCAAATATTGACCCGAAATATTCAGCATTGGCGCAGAGAAATATCGGTGAGCGACATCAAAAACCAAACGATCAATAACTTTGATAAAGCGTTGGTAGATATTTTTAGAAGCAATGTTGATATGTCAATTAACAAAAGCGTGTATTAGTATAACAGTTACTACTTACTTAATCCATGGATAAGGATTACTAGCTTCGATAGCATTCGTGCCGGCAAAATTGCAGAGATAATACTTAGCTGGGCTCCGATCGTTGCTTGTTCGCACTACTCCCTTTGTGCGGTCATCATTATTACCCATTAGGTCTACTTTATAGCCGTCAAACCTTTTTCGAGGCTTGCGTAAAGTATTAAAGAAATTGGACAGTATTTTTTTAACATGATCAAATAATAAAATAAAGCTGTCATGATATTTAAGACCGAACTTTTACAGCAGGTAAAACTGCAACGGGTATTAAAATCCCATCAGAAGTTGTAGAGAGTTGTGGTACAGGCAAGTAACCTTCTGTTCCAATAACAATTAATAGCTATAGCTACAGAAACACAGTTGCCGTTATGGGTGGAGTCTATATCGTAGGAGAAAGCGCTGAGCATAGAAAAGGTGCAAGAATTCAAGACGAAGGCTCAGGTCCATTAAAGACAGAAACTGTCGCGTAACGCTTATATCCTGCGCCTCGTCAACTACAGCAAAATCATAGGGAAATGTATTGTTACCGGAAAAGTGATTGGCAAGTCGATTAAATAAGCCGTTGTGTGAAATCACATTTTCTTTCTCCAGCTGAATATTTACCTTTTCAAAGATTGACCATAGAATTGCTCTTTGCTGTTCAGGCAATCTCGTTTTTCTTCCCAGCCGTTATACATCCCTGTATTATTGCCGCTGCGCCGGGTGTAGGAACACCGCCCATTTATCCCACGGAAAATCCAATGCCCTTTCAAGTTCCTCCACATCGTTCATGGTTCGGAAGCGGCGTTGTGCATCAGGATGATTGAACGGATTTTGCAGCTCCACTACCGGCTTTGCAATTACCGGCTTGCCACCTGTCGCTATTTCCAACAGCGCTTCCCCGGCTTCCGCCGGCAAATAATCTACCAGTATTAAAAGCCCTTCTTCTGTCGCTTCTTTTACATCATTCAGCCATTCTAATGGAACGCCGTATGACAGCAAATCTTCTTCTTCAATATGGTTAAATAGCTTTACTTTTTCCAAAGTGGACGTTTGCTCGATGTAGACCGGTACAAAGATCTCCTGCACTGTTTGCCTTATCTCCACTAACTGCGCTGCGCCGGTTTTGGGATGAACCTCCAGCTTACGCCGCTCTTCCCAATCATACGCTTTGTCGTGGTGATCAACATAACAAAGTAAAAGGCTGCTTTTGTCTTTATGTACAATCAACCGGATATCGCCACTTACCCGTACCGACCAAAAATTTTTATCTTTCGCCTTATCCAGTTTATGAAAACTCATACCCAGATTCGCCGGGTTCATCTGAAGATCAAAAGCAGTTGTTTTAACAGCATGTTTGTTGTGTTTATCCCTGGTTTACTGACGAAACAAATTCATATAATCACTGAACAAATAACGCTTACCCCGCAGGGTGCCGGTGATCTCTTTTACTATCTCAAGTTTTTCCAGCAGGTCTATTAGCTTATAGGCCGATTTGGGCGTTTTGCCAATTACCCTGGCCACCCCTTGTGCATCCACTATTGGGTGAGCATACAGGTATTCCAATACTTTGTAAGCGTCGCCGCTACGACTTCCCACATCTTTCAGTTTACTATCTAATTGTTTTTGCAATTGTAAAATGGCGTCAAAGGTTGCCACGCCGCTCTCTGCCGTTTCAATTACCCCGGTTAAAAAAAACCTGAACCATTGTGCAATGTCATTATGTGTTCTCACCCGCATAAGGTTGTCGTAATACAAGGTGCGGTGTTTTTCAAAAAAATCCGACAGGTATAAAATCCGCCTAATCAAAATTCCTTTATCCACCAGGTAAAGGGTTATCAGTAATCGGCCCACCCTTCCGTTGCCATCTAAAAAAGGGTGAATGGTTTCAAACTGGTAGTGGATGATCGCAATTTTCAACAGGTCGGGAAGTGGATTTGACTCATCGTTGGCAAATTTTTCAATATCGCTGATCAACTCCTTTATGCTCGTATGTATCGGTGGCACAAACACTGCGTCGTTAATGGTTGACCCGCCAATCCAATTTTGGCTGGTTCGGTATTCGCCCGGAAGTTTATGTTTTCCACGAACGCCCTGCAATAATACTTTATGTGTTTGCCTGATCAACCGGCTAGAAAAAGGCAACGTTTCCAACAACTTAACCGCCTCATTCATTGCCTCAATATAATTTTGAACTTCCTCCCAATCGTGGCGCCTTTCACCCATAAGGTCTTCTTTAGGTAAAAAAGCCTCTTCTATGTTGGTCTGTGTACCTTCTATCCTACTTGATAATACTGCCTCCTTGGCTATATGCATTTGAATAAACAAGTCGATGTTTACGTAATTTGAATACATATCCAATCTTCCCAATTGGCGATCTGCCTGGCTAAGCAGATTTATTACCTGCATATCACTTATCGTCCATTCACGGTTTATGGCGTTTGGCTGAAAACTTTTATAAGTGCCCTGGTTGATGTTAAAACCTGCTTCAAATGCTTGCATAAAAGTAAAATAAGTTCCTACACTATTGTACAAAATACGAAAAAAGTAAAATAAGAAGTTTTATTATTTCCTTTTTTGTTAAAAAAGTAAAATAAGACCGGTCATTATTTTTACTTGCTACCCATATTTACACCCTAAACACATTCATCACCTCATCCTCCAACCTGGGCCTTAAACATTTGAAAAAGCCTGAGATATACCAGTTTTCCTTTAATGTGTTGGGTGGCCCCGGCGGCAATCATGGGTGGTCTTCGAAAGTTAATGCTCTATTTAGTTTCACCCCTACTATCCCAACTAATCCTGAAGTTAGAATAAAAAAGAGCCCGTGAAAATCAAGAGCTTCTGCTGAAATCAGTGATCCAGCTGGAATCACATCACAACACTAAAACCCGAAAATCTTAGGCACGATATGCTTTATAAGAAACAAAGTAAATCGGACCATTGGGTAGTGATACCTTTAAGAAAGGAAGCAAAGGAAATTATGATTAGGCAACTTGGAAATGGCTTGTCTAAATTGACCAATCCAGAATTCAATCGCCATATTAAAACGATTGGAAGACTTGCCGGCATAAATGAGCCAATTCTATTTTCACATAAAAAGGGAAATATGGACATAGAAGTGAAAAAGCCAAAATATGAGTGGATCACCACCCATACCGCCCGAAGATCTTTTTGTACCAACGAATTTTTACCTGGAACCCCAGTGAAACTAATCATGAAGATAAGCGGGCATAAGAGTGAAAAAGATTTCTATAAATACATCAGGATAAGTCCGGAAGAAGCCGCCCAAAAAATAAAATTGCTCTGGTTGGAAAGAGATCAATTACAGGTTTTCAATTAATTTAAAGGGTAAATTGAAACTTATTCAAAAATAATATTCGATAGCGTAATAAAAAGTTGAAAAAAAATGGTTGTCAATCAATAATTATACTTTTCTTTAACATACATTAACAAATGCTAATTCCATAATGAAAGAAAAATTTCTTAAATACTTTCCAGAATTTCCGAAAATTTCATTAATTAAATCTTCATCTTAGCTCGCCGTCGTAGCCTTTTAATTCTTAATAAAAAATCTTGCTTTATGAGTATTTCTATTTTTAAAACCAGTCGTGTGTTGGCATTGCTGATTTTTGTTTTTTTAGCCAATACCCTTTATGCACAACAAATTACCGTTCAGGGGCGTGTAATTGACAACAAAGGCGAAACCATGTCCAATGTTAGCATCCTGATTAAAGGAACGTCAATAGGAGCTTCGTCGCTGGCAGACGGTAACTTTACCATTACGGTCCCTAATTCAAAAGCAGTACTTATTTTAACTTCTGTAGGATATCAAATGAGGGAGATTTCTGTAGGCAACCGAACTTCCATTACGGTACAAATGGTTCCGGAGTCGGGTGTTTTGAGTGATATTGTCGTAACCGGTTACGGTACGCAACGAAAAAGGGAGGTAACCAGTGCTATTACTACGATTAATGCAGAAGAATTCAATAAGGGTAACGTACCCAACGTTGCACAGTTATTACAGGGCAAAGTTGCAGGCCTCTCTATTTCACGGCCCGGTGGCGACCCGAATGGCGGATTTGCAATTAGGTTAAGAGGCCTCTCCACTTTAGGAGCCGGTACCCAACCACTTGTTGTAATCGATGGACAAGTAGGTGCAGATTTGAATAGTGTGGATCCCAACGACATAGCCAGTATTGATGTACTAAAGGATGCCTCTGCTGCTGCAATTTATGGTACACGGGGCTCAGCGGGAGTGCTTATTGTAACCACTAAAAAGGGAACCTCAGGACCTCCTACTGTTAACTACAGTGGAGCAGTAACCGCCGAAACGCCGGCAATGTTTACGCCCAATTTTTCAGGAGATGAATTTGTAAAAGCTGGTGGAACAGATTACGGATCAAGGACAGATTGGAATGAAGAAATAAGCAGAACTGCAATTTCCCAAACACATAATCTTTCTATGTCAGGAGGTGCCAGTGGTACTACTTATAATGCTTCTGTTAACTATAGAGATAACCAGGGTATAGCCATCAATTCAGGGTTCAACCAGGTAAATGCACGATTAAACCTGACACAAAGAGCATTGAACAATAAATTGGTGATAAACGTAAACATCACCAATTCAAGAAGAGATGCAAAACTTGGATTTTCAGAAGCGTTTAAATACGCAACCATCTTCAATCCAACTGCTCCCGTTAGATCAACTGACCCCCAGTTTGATTTGGCCCGGGGAGGATATTTTGAAAGTAATTTTGTTGACTATGCCAATCCTGTAGCAGTGCTTGAACAGAATATAAACAACAGCATACTAAAGAGGATCAATTTACAAGGTTCTGCAGAATACGAATTATTCCGTGGTTTAAAGTTTTTAGTAAGATATGCTCAACAGACTTCAAACAATTTTAGAACTGCCTTACTACCTCGTACATCTTTTCACTCAAGGAACTTTCTAGGAGTGAGCGGATTTGCACGCAATGGCTACGCATTTAAAGCTACCGATGAAAACTTCAACCAGTTATATGAGAACACCATAACTTATGATACAAAGATTAGTAACATAAGTGTCAATGCCCTTGCTGGTTATTCCTACCAGGAATTCCTTAACCAGGGAACAAATATTGGAGCAGGTAATTTTGTTACTGATTTAACTGCCGATAATATTAGCACAGCCCTCGACTTTTCTGCTGGGTTGGCAAATGTAGGCAGCTATAAAAATGGTAGCAGGTTAGCTGCGTTCTTTGGCAGGGTTAATTTGAACTATGAAAACATTGCGTTTCTTTCTGCAACACTACGCAGAGAAGGATCAACGCAATTTGGTGCCAATCATAAGTGGGGTATGTTTCCTGCTGTAAGCGCAGGGTTGGATATAAGCCGATTGTTCACTATTCCAAATGTTGACCAGATTAAACTAAGAGGTAGTTATGGTATAACAGGCGCTTTACCGCCGCAGTCTTACCTGTCATTACCAACCCTCAGTGCACAGGCTGGAAGAGATTTTTACGCTGGCAATAATGTTTGGCTTCAACCTTACGGACCAAACAAAAACCCTAACCCGGATTTAAAATGGGAGAAGAAAGCTGAATTTGATATTGGTCTTGATTTCTCATTATTTAATCACAGGTTAACTGGTACAATGGATTATTACGATAGAAATACAACTGACCTCATTTTTAATGTAACGGTTCCTGTGCCACCAAATCTTGCTAATCGTACCTGGAAGAACGTGGGTACTATGTCAAGCAGTGGTTTTGAGTTAACGCTTAATTATGAAGTATTACGGAACCAACCATTTACCTGGGAAACAGGCGGTAACTTTTCATCCTATAATGTTAAGTTAGCAGCATTAAGCGCCGATATTGCTCCCGGCTCATTCATTGGTGAAACAAACCTGGGAACACCGGGACAGGAGGCCACGCAAATTACCCGTGCTTACGCTGGCCAAAAGATTGGTTTGATCTGGGGCCCTATATATAAAGGGCTTGATGCAAATGGCAGTTATTTATTTGATGATGGAAAAGGAGGAACAACTTCTAACGAAAATGCTTAT